>JAHISH010000075.1 GCA_018818365.1 Candidatus Omnitrophota bacterium
AAGAATGGGAAAATTAGCTATTATTAAGGAGTTCTGGGATTTCTTGCGGGTAAGGAAAAAATGGTGGCTAACGCCAATTGTGGTGATGCTGTTGCTTTTGGGGCTATTAATATTTTTCTCTCAGTCTTCGGCAGTGGCTCCCTTTATTTACACGTTGTTTTAAACCAGAGGGGTTCTCGTATGAAAAGGTTAATTTTATTATTAGGAATTCTACTTTGCGCAAGTTTTATCTTCTCTCAGGTTACTTTTAGCCCTTCTTGGGTTATCAACCATTTGGGAAAGAAGGGAAGCATTACGCCGGGAACGCTCACTTACCGTATCAGCCTTTTTGGGGTTATTCCTTTAGGGGATGCGGTCTTTGCACGGGAAAGTAGCCAAGCCTATGAAGGAAGACTTGCGTTGAAACTCGTGACTACTGCGAAGAGTCTTAAGGTTATTGAGCCGGCTTTAAAGGGGGAAGTAGTCTTCGAATCCTTTATTGACCCTTTGCGATATCTGCCTTTTAGATTTGCGCAAAAGATTATAGTGAAAGGGAAAAAAGATGTTGATCGGGTCGCCTTTTATGACCAGAACCAAGGGGTGATGACCATCGCGGGAGAAAGGAGGCAGATCCCTTTTGGTACGCATGATCCACTTTCCGCAATCTTTACTATCCGAAAGATGGATCTGGATACGGTCACAAGTATAGAGCTTAACTTAAATACCAATCAGAAGAATTATGTCTTAGAAGGTACGGTTGACAATAAAGAGATTAAGATCGGGGGGAAGAATCTGCGGTTTGCCATAGTGAAAGCGGGCATCAGAAGAAAAGATAAGAATCCCTATCATCGATCTAAAATAACTATGGTTCTGTTAAAAGATCAAGAGAATATTCCTATTTTGATCCGCGTCTTTGCCAGTGGCGCGGTAATTAAAGCGAAACTAACCAATATAGGAGAATAGTCGCAATACATAGTATGTCAGTACTCCTGTTTATTTTTATGAATGGTATGGTTATTGCCAGCGCCGCAAGCCTTGCGTATCGAGTTTTTCCCTCTGTCCGCGTGTTAGATACTCTGTGTACGGCATTCGTACTCTATCTTGCCCAGATCGTGGTGGTTGAGTTGGTGCTGGGTCTCTGCGGTATTTTAACCCTTCCCAATATACTTTTTGCGCATGGGATATTCTTTGGAGCGGTTATTTTCTACTTGGTCAGGCACCCTCTCCGGAAATGGCCGGGATTCTTGCTCGAAAAGGAGATTCTAGGGGATTTAGTAAAATCGAAGACAGTTGTTTTTTGCATCACGATGATTCTTTGTTTTGGCGTAATAAAGGTTTTTATTAATCTGGCGAACCCTCCTTTCGGATGGGATAGCCTTAATTACCATTTCACCTTTCCTGTCGAGTGGCTTAAGTTTCAAAATTTCAATACTCCTCCTACGATATTTGATGATCCCAGTCCGACGTATTACCCTTTAAACGGAAGCCTCTACTATTTATGGTTGATATTGCCTTTTAAGAGTGTCTTTATGGCGGATATAGGACAGGTGCCGTTTTTTATTATTTCGTTTTTCGCAGTATACGCTATTTGCAGGCGTTTAAGCCTTTCGCGTGAATATTCTTTTTTGGCGTCATCGCTCTATCTGGCTATCCCTAATTTCTTTAAACAATTGCAAGTAGCCTATGTTGATGTAATGGTGACAGCGTTGTTTTTGATCTGCGTTAACTTTTTAATTTCATTAAAGGAGAGATTCACTATCCAAAAGGTGGCGATATTCAGCCTGGCGCTTGGTCTACTGGCGGGAACAAAGACCGTTGCATTGCCTTATAGCGTATTGCTGGTATTTCCTTTTATTATTTTGTTGCTGCGCAATCGAGGCAAGGTATTACCCTTGTTCATTTTTATCGGCGGGGTGTTTTTGACAGGGGGTTTTAGTTATATCAGGAATTATCTTGCCACAGGCAATCCGTTCTATCCGTTGGAGCTCAGATTTTTTGATTGGGTGGTTTTTAAGGGGGTTATGAGCGCACGGTTATATAGTGCCCATTTTACTCTTAAGGATTATGCATTATCGAAGATGTTGTTTCATGAAGGATTAGGGGTACAAACCCTTTTATTGGTTTTTCCCGCGGCATTAATCGGGGTTCCGGTATATTTGTGGAAACAAAAGAAGGTTGATTATGGTGTTGTTTATTTCTTGTCGCTTCCGGTTTTGTTATATTATGCGTACCGGTACATTATTCCTTTAGCTAATACACGCTATCTTTATCCTCTTTTAGCAGTGGGAATGATTTGCGGTTTTTATGCTGCTGTTCGTTTGCGCATTCCTCGCAGAATAATGCATGGGATTGTGTGGGTGTGCGTGTTGGCGTCATTCACGGAATTGGCAAAGCGGCAGGAACTGGTTGTCTCTGGCGTGCTGACGTTGGTGATCTTTCTGCTCTTGGTTACTTGCGGTAAATATTTATTAAGATTAAGCAGGCCTATTATTGTTTGTGTAATAGGTGTGAGTGTCGTATTATTGCTTGTTGCCGAAAAGTATTATGCGAAGAATGAATTTCCCCGTTACTTAAAGATGGTGAAATATTCCGGATTCTGGCCGGATGCGGCAAGGGCGTGGAATTGGCTCAATGATAATACCACGGGTAATAATATTGCCTATGTAGGAAGGCCCGTGCCTTTTCCACTGTATGGCACGCGTTTTAAAAATAATGTACAGTATATATCGGTAAACAAAACCCAGCCTGCGATGTTACATAGTTTTCCGGGGAGTCGTTATCAATGGGGGTATGATTTCGAAAGCCTTCACCGTAATTTAGAGGAGCCGCGTAATTACCGGGGAGGCGCAGAGTATATTACGTGGCGGGACAATCTTGCACGCGCGGATATTGATTTTCTTTTTGTCTACTCTTTGCATCAGACAAAGTCGATACGCTTTCCCCTTGAAGATTCCTGGGCCTTGGCGCATCCGGAATACTTTACGCCTGTGTTTAGTAATGACACCATACATATTTATAAGGTGATCTTATGAAGCTAAGCATTGTGATCCCCGCGCATAATGAAGAGGAGAATATCAGGGAAGTTGTGCAAAGAATAGAGCAGGTGGTTGATATTCCGCATGAGCTTGTGATCGTCAATGACCATTCTACTGACAAGACGGGAGTATTCTTGCAAGAACTTAAAGGGAAGTATCAGAATATTACGGTTGTCGAAAATACCTTGGCTGCGGGATTTGCGAATGCGGTAAAGGCGGGGTTTTCGCATACGCAGCATGAAGTTATTATCCCGATTATGGCTGATCTCTGCGATGATCTGTCGACTTTGAGGCCGATGTTTGAGAAGATCTGCCAAGGGTATGATGTGGTCTGCGGCGCGCGTTATATAAAAGGGGGCTCGCGAGTAGGAGGTTCTAAGCTCAAAGGATTCTTCTCTTGCTGGGGAGGACGCACGCTGCACTACCTTATGGGAATTCCTACTACTGATATTTCTAATGCCTTTAAGATGTACAGAAAGAAAGTGATAGATAGTATTCCTATTGAGTCAACAGGATTTGAAATCTCCATGGAATTGCCGCTTAAGGCATTCATCCTGGGATATAAGATTACTGAGGTGCCTACGGTATGGAGGGAAAGAGTGAAGGGGCAATCGAGCTTTAAGATCTTTAAGCTGCTCCCTCGTTACTTGAAACTTTATCTCCGGGCACTCGTGGGGAGGTTGCGTTAATACAATGGCTCTGCTAACAGTTATTGTCCCTGTTTTTAATGAAGCGAAGACTATCAGCCAGATTATCGAAAAGATCCAGGCAGTTCCTTTAGAGAAAGAGATCTTTGTGATTGATGACGGCTCTACTGATGAAACGGCACAGGTTTTAAGGTTGATTCGATATGATAATCTGACCGTTATCCATCATCCTACTAATCGGGACAAAGGAGCGGCGGTATTGACAGGTTTATCTCATGCGAAGGGAACGTGGGTGATCATCCAGGATGCCGACTTGGAATATAATCCGGATGATTATGTGCGGTTAATTGAGGCAGGGGATAAGGGGAATGCCGATCTTGTGTTAGGCTCGCGTTTCACCAAGGGGTACCAAGGGGCTTGTATCCCCCGATTGGGCAATAGATTGGTTACTATGCTTTTTAATATATCTTTTGGCGTACGTTTAAATGATCTGCTTACTTGCTATAAGTTAATTCACCGAAGCACCTTACCAATTTTACAATTACAATCAAAGGGGTTCGATATCGATATCGAAGTAGTGGCAAAAATGTTAAGACACAAACTGCGATTGTCAGAAGTCTCGGTGAGTTATAATCCTCGTTCGTACGCCGAAGGAAAGAAAATGCGCGTAAAAGACGGGATCGGGCAAATAATGACTATTGTGAAGTATTGTTTTAAATTACCATGACGTTAAAGATACTCGATTTTTTAATCTATTGGTTTCTAATATTATTGCCATTTCTTTCGGCAATTGCTCCGGCTCCCGCGAATGTGGCGATGGGGGTTTCTATAGTTGCGTTTCTGGTAAAAAGAATCATTAAGAAACAGCTGCTATTGCCCCGTACCGCTATTAATTGGCCGCTCTTATTTTTGTTTCTTATCACGTGTATTTCAATTGTTAACTCCATAGATATCGCTGATACCTTAAGAGGCGGGATCGGCCGCTTGGCTCATTTTGCCCTACTCTTTTTTGTGGTAAAAGAAGAGATTAAAGATAAAAAGCATTTGCAGAGAATATTGGTCGCCATTACCATGGGAATTTGTCTTACTACTGTGGACGGGATTTGGCAGATCTTTACCGGTTTTGATTTTATAAGGAAATATGAGCCGATGCGTATAATCGGGGTAGTACGAGCGACGGCTTCTTTTAAGGATCCAAATACCTTTGGTATATTCTTAGCGTCACTTTTTCCACTTCTTTGGGGTGTGACCAGATACTATCAGAAAGGGCGCGGTAGAATGTTTTGGTGGGCAGGTACGTTGGTTGGCTTAATAGGGGTGGCCGCGACATACTCTCGGCCTGCGCTTCTGGCGGTTTTTATAGCGGTAATGATTATGGCAATCGTGAGGAATGATAAGATTATTATAACCGTATTGGCCGTAGTGATGGTTATTGCTCCGTTTATTGCGCCTAAGTCTGTAAAAGATTGGGCTCGTGAAGCTGAGTACAACCCGATTATTTTTATGTGTAATCTTGATAGAATTGCCATTTATAGGCATACGTTCAATATGATAAAGGCACACCCGGTAATTGGGGTTGGTGCGAATACCTACATGGACAACTATAAAGACTATAAAGAGTTCCCTGAGTACCGGAATGTGGTTACGTCGGACTATCTATACGCGCATAATAATTTTCTCCATATGGCCGCAGAGATCGGTTTAGTGGGATTGGGGATCTTTATTTGGCTTTTAGCTTTATTCTTCCGAAAGGCGTGGAGTATCTATAAAAAACTTGATGATAGGTTTCTTAAGGCCGCGTCGTTATCGCTTTTTCTCTGTATAATCTCTTTTCTGGTCAATGGGCTTACGGAGAGCAGCCTCTATTCTTCCCGGGTGGCGATTATCTTTTGGTATCTTCTCGGAGCCACGCTCTCTTTAACAAAATTTACCGATGCAGCCGCAGAAGATTAAGAATATCTTGGTGGTCCGCAATGACCGCTTTGGAGAGTTTTTACTGAATATTCCGGCCTTGCGTGCGCTGCGGGATACTTTTCCGGAAGCTAAGATCACTGGCGTGGTAAGCAGGGAAGTTGCAGAATTAGCGAAGGGTCTTTCTTTTTTCGATGAGATTATCCCTTGGAAACCGGGGGAGAACCGATTTTTTACGCAATTGCAGTGGGGGAGGACTTTCCGCCTGAAGCATATCGATCTGGCGGTGATGCTTAATCCCTCACGGGAGTTCAATTTCATTACTTTTTATGCGGGAATTCCGATCCGGGTGGGGTATGACCGTAAATGCGGATTTCTTCTTACTCATCGGATGACCGATAAAAAACATCTTGGAGAAAAGCATGAAGTGGAATATAATCTGGAGTTATTGCGCTTGATCAACGCGCAGACGAATGACCGTTCCTTAGAGGTACGTTTTGGCATACATGAGGAAGAGGCGGTGGTAAAGGAATTTGCATTAGATGATTCTCGAAGATGTATTGCGCTGCATCCTTGGACAAGCGATCCGGTTAAGCAATGGCCGGTAGAGAGTTTTGTCCGGCTTGCGCAATCGTGTGCGCGTGATAAAGGAGCCCGGGTAATTGTGGTAGGCAAAGAAAAAGAGAGTGAAGTAGGGAAAAAGCGTTTCCAGGGTTTGGCTGAGAATATAACTGATTTGACTAATAAGACTACGTTACGGGAATTAGCCGTGCTTCTGGGGAAATGCGCAGTGTTAATATCATGCGATAGCGGCCCGGTGCATCTTGCCTGCGCAGTCAAGACACCCGTAGTGGCACTCTTTAGGGATGATATTCCGGGGAAATCAGCGCGGCGTTGGGGGCCCTGGCAGAATAGGAGTACGGTCATCGCGCGTACCCCTCTTTCGGATATTTCCGTAGAGGAAGTAGTACGCAAAACAAAGGAGCTTCTATAAATGCATTATGCCATCATATTAGCGGGTGGTGTGGGAAGCCGTTTCTGGCCTTTAAGCAGGGCATTTGAGCCCAAACAGTTCCTCAATCTTTGTTCTGACAAACCGATGATTGAAGAGACTATCCATAGGATAGAAGGATTGATACGCAAAGAGAATATCTATATCGCTACCAATCAGGCATATAGTGAGAAAATAGAAGGATGTATTACTAAACTGGGAGTGCCCCGTAAAAACATTTTATTTGAGCCAAGTACCAAGAACACCTTTGCGCCGATTTCTGCGCTTAGCGCGTTGATCTATAGTAAGGATACAAACGCGGTGATCTCTGTGCTGCCGTGTGATCACTATATAAAATTCCGCCATAAATTCGTGCGGCTTCTGCGTAAGGCGGCCTCTGCCGCAGAGAAAGGCCCTATCATTACCTTAGGGATAACGCCGAAGCGTCCGGAAACAGGGTATGGGTATATCAAGGTTTCTTCTAAGCTTGGCAGGCGGACTACCGATTTCTATAAGGTTGAACGATTCGTCGAAAAACCCGATAATAGAAAAGCCCGCGCGTATATAAAAGATAAACGTTATTATTGGAATAGCGGGATATTTGTATTTCGGGCTGATACCCTTCTTGAAGAGATAAGAAAATTCATCCCCCGGATTCATCCGCATCTATTGAAGGTAGATGATATGGCGGCGTTAGTCAGGTCGTGGGGAATCCTTCCTGCGATCTCTATTGATTATGCGATTATGGAGAAGACTAAACGTATCGCCTTGCTTCCCTCGGAGTACGGGTGGTTGGATTTGGGCAGCTGGCAGGCGGTTGAGGAGACCCTTAAAAAGGATAAGAACGGGAATATTTCCCGTGGAGATTGTGTCTTACTTGATACCCGCAATACCCTCACCTGGTCCGACGACCACTTGGTCGCCACTATCGGCCTTAAGGATGTGATCATCGTAAATGCCAGAAATGCACTTCTTGTATGTGCCAAAGACAGGGCGCAAGACGTTAAAAAAGTAGTAGAACTCCTTAAAAAACATAATTTTCACCAACATCTGTGACAAATTTTCTCTTCATAAACCCTTTTGGGATAGGAGATGTTTTATTTACGACACCGGTGCTGGCTTCTATTGCAAAGGCGTTCCCCGGCGCAAAGATCTTCTATTGGTGTAACCAACGGGTTGCGGGTATCCTCGCGCACAACCCGCATATCAGCGGGGTTATTTCCGGCTCAAGGGGAGATTTAAAAATAATATACAGAGAATCGTTAAGTAAAGGATTGGCCAAGAGTATGGAGATCTTCCGCCGCATAAAACAAGAACGGTTTGACGCGGCATTTGATTTTTCACTTGATCACCGGTATGGACTTGTTACGAGCGTGTGCGGGATAAAGAGAAGAGTAGGATTTAATTATAAGAATAGGGGAAGATTCTTAACGCATCGCGTGCCTCTTGATGGGTATCGCGCAAAACATGCGGTGGAGTATTATTTGGATCTTTTGAAGTTAATGGATGTTTCGATTCTTCAAAAGAATCTTGTGCTTACGGTACCACAGGACCGGGTTCAGAAGATGCGTATGATCCTTCAAGAGAAAGGCATCCGGCCGGATGATTTAATTATCGGGATTGCTCCCGGTGCGGGCGCTAGTTGGGGAAAAGAGGCCTACCGTAAACATTGGCCGGCCGCGAATTTTGCATCTGTGCTGCAAAGGTGTGTTCAAGAACTCGGGGCAAAGATTGTTTTGTTCGGGGATATTTTGGAGAAAGGTATTGCCGATGATATACGCGCCAAGGTTAATTGCGCGGTGGTCGATCTTGTAGGGGCAACCGATCTATTGGACCTGGCTGCGGGTATTACGCACGCGAAGGTGCTTGTTACTAATGACGGAGGCCCCTTGCATATGGCGGTTGCGTTGGGGGTCAAAACCGTTTCAATCTTTGGGCCGGTTGATGAAAAAGTATATGGCCCGTATCCTTCGAGTAACCAACATCTGGTTATCAAAAAAGACCTTCCGTGCCGGCCTTGTTATAAGAACTTTAGGCTTCCTCTTTGCGAACTGGATAGAGAATGTATTAATGCGGTCTCAGTAGATGAGGTGTTTAATGCGGTAAGGAGTTTATTATGAAGATACCATTCTCTGATGTTAAGGCGCAGCATAGGCAACTTAAGAACGAACTAGAGAAGGTGTTTGCGCGTGTGGTTAAAAAAGGGGATTTTATACTCGGAGAAGAAGTGCGACGTTTCGAGAATGACTTCGCGCGGTTCTGCGGGAGCCGTTATGCCATAGGGACAAGTTCTGGTACCGCAGCTTTATTCTTGGCCTTGCGCAGCCTTGGCATAGGCCGGGGGGATGAGGTTATTATTCCGGCGTTTACCTACATTGCCACTGCGTTTGCCGTTACTTATGCGGGAGCTACTCCCGTATTTGTGGATATACGCGATGATACCTATACGCTTGATACCGGAAAGATACTCAAGGCGATTACCAAACATACTAAAGCGATCATCCCTGTGCATCTGTATGGCCAACCTGCTTGTATGGCTGCGATATGCGCGATTGCCAAAAACCATCGTTTAAAGATAGTCGAGGATGTTGCCCAGGCACATGGCGCTGCTATCAAGACGCCGGACGGCAAGTGGCATACCGCCGGTAATCTTGGCGATATCGGTTGTTTTAGCTTTTATCCCTCAAAAAATCTGGGGGGGTTGGGGGATGGGGGGATGTTAGTTACTTCAAATGAGGCACTATACCGGCAGTTACGTATATTACGTGATTGCGGCAGGATTTCAAAATATGACCATGTCACCGTTGGGTATAATGCCCGATTAGATACCTTGCAGGCGGCACTCTTAAGAGTAAAGCTTACGCATCTAAAACGCTGGAATACGATGCGCCAGAAGGCTGCGCAGGTATATAAAGAAGTCTTGAAAGATATTCCTGGCGTGGTTGTTCCTTTTAAGGAGAAAGACCGATCACATGTGTACCATGTATATGGGGTTCGAATTCCTCATCGTGATAAAGTCTTTGAATCCTTGAGTAAGAAGAATATTTCCTGTATCATCCATTATCCTAAACCGCTTCATCTACAGACGGCGTATAAAGAATTAGGATATAGAAAAGGAGATTTCCCGGTTTCGGAAATGGTGGCGCGAGAGATTATTTCTTTGCCGATGTATCCGCATATTAAAAAGACACAGATTGTTTTTGTAGCCAATGCGCTTAAGGTTGCCTTAACAACTTAATTATGAGTACAAAGGTCCCTTTATCGATCGTGGTTTTGACCAAGAATGAAGAGTCGCGAATTTCCCGTTGCCTTGAATCGGCGCAGTGGGCCGACGAAATCATCGTGGTCGATGATGAGAGCCTCGATAGGACGGTGCGCATCGCCAATGAATATTGCGCGAAGGTATTGGTCAGGAGAATGGATATTGAAGGAACACATCGGAATTGGGCATATGCCCAAGCCAGAAATCCTTGGGTCTTAAGCCTTGATGCGGATGAGATTATTACCGTGGAATTAAAGGAGGAGATTACCCGGGTGCTTCATACGACCCTTAAAGAAAATGGCTTTACGATTCCCCGGAGGAATTATATCGGTGATTACTGGGTGCGTTATGGGGGATGGTATCCTAGCCCGCAGCTTAAACTTTTTCGTAAGGACAAATTCCGTTATGAAGAGGTGGGGGTGCATCCGCGCGCATTTATGGATGATCCTTGCGGGCACTTAAAGAGCGACCTGATTCATCTTTCTTACCGGAATTTAGAGGATTTTTTCCAGAAACTTAATAATCAAACGACCAGAGAGGCGCAGAAGTGGTTTAAGCAAAACAAACCGATGCGTTTAGGGATATTTCTCTGGCGCGCGTTTGACCGCTTTATCCGCATTTATATAAGAAGAAAAGGATTCCGTGACGGTTTCTGGGGTTTTGTTATTGGGTTTAATGCGTCGTTATACCAGATTATCAGTTACTTGAAATACCGTGAAATCATCGTATCTTCCAGGGACGGTTCTCAACTTAAAGCAGAACTGTCCCCGAAAAGGGAGACGTCTCGCACGACTTCAGAATCGTCCCCATTAGTATGAGAATAGTATTCTTAGACCGTGACGGCGTTATTAATAAATATCCGGGCGATACCGAGTACGTGAAGTCATGGGAAGAATTTGAGCTTCTTCCCCGGGTTACGGCGGCACTCAAGAAACTCAAGACGCATGGATTTGAAGTGGTAATTGTATCCAATCAAGCAGGGGTTTCGAAAGGGCTTTATTCGCAAGAAGCGCTGGATGCGATGACCCAGAATATGCTTGATGAGTTTGCAAAAGCGCAGGTGACCATTCGAGAGGTGCATTATTGTACGCATCGTACTGAAGATAATTGTAACTGCCGGAAGCCTAAGATCGGTTTGGTTGAGAAAACAATAGATGCGCTTGCCAAGGAAGGCCTTGAGATTGATATTGAGAAGAGTTTCTTTATCGGGGATACCATCCGAGATATCCAGACGGGTAAGGCCGCGGGTTTAAAGACGTTGCTTGTTTTTTCAGGCAAGGAGAAGCCGGAAAATAAACAAAATTGGGAAAGTATTCCTGATTTTACCGCTTTGGATCTATTTGAAGCAGCTGAATTGGTCATTTCGCATTAGATAATTGTCCCTATGAAAATACTTATTACGTATGCGTCTGCAGGCGCCGGCCATTATAAAGTAGCCGAATCGGTGTATGGGTATCTGAAAGAACATCATTTTCCGCATGAGATTAAGCTTGTTGACGTTTTAGACGGGACTAATGCTCTTTTTAGATGGTTTTATACCTTTGGCTATTCCTGGGTGATCACCAAAGCGCGGCACTCTTGGTGGCTGGCCTATTGGATTACGAATTGGAGATTCTTGCGGCCTATTTCTCGCGCGATCGCGACATTCTTAAACGATATTAATACCGATAGGTTCCTTAAGATTTTGGTGCATGAAGACCCTGATGTGATCATCTCCACGCATTTCCTCTGTTCTGAGATCGCCTCAACCTTTAAGAACGCGCACAAGATACACTCCCGCATTATTACTATTATTACTGACTTTGGGGTGCATCAGTTCTGGGTTACCGAGGGAGTTGATCTGTATATCGTCGCCTCAGAATTTACTAAAGAGCAGCTGTTAAAAGAAGGAGTAGAGGCAGAGAAGATATCGGTGTTAGGCATACCGGTCCGGCACAAATTCTTCCAACAGTATGACCGTACCCATCTTGCTCAGAAAATAGGGTTATCGGAGAAAAAGTTTACGGTCTTGGTGATGACCGGCTCTTTCGGTATTGGTCCGCTTGAAGATATTGTGGAGCGCCTTTCCCCGCACGTACAGGTCATTGTCGTCTGCGCCTCCAATACAGAGTTATACTGGCACCTTCTGGCGAAAGGGTACGAGGATGTTAAGGTATTCGGGTTTGTGGATAATCCCCATGAATTAATGGCAATCTCCGACCTTATAATTACCAAGCCGGGAGGGGTTACCATTGCAGAGATTTTGGCAATGGAGATAGTGCCTTTATTTATTACGCCTATCCCCGGGCAGGAGACTATTAATGTTGCAGTCTTACGCAAGTATGGTATTGGCTTTATGCCCGGGTCGCTGGAGAATATCACGCGGATGGTCTTTAATCTTAAGAAA
>JAHISH010000076.1 GCA_018818365.1 Candidatus Omnitrophota bacterium
CGCTTCGCCACCCTTCTCTGACGCAAGAAACGCACTGCTTCCACCATCCCCATAAACACAAGAAGATACGGCGAAGAGACGTGAGAGAGCGCATACACAACGCTGACCGCGAATACTCCCCAATGGTTCTCATTGATCAAAAAATGCACAAAGAGCAAGGTAAGCCCTATCACCATAACCATATTACGCGGCTGGTTTATCGCCAGTAGAAAAGGCGCCGAGGCAAAAAAAGCGAGGAGAAATAACGGAATAAGGGACCGAACGACACAGTGCCGTCGAAGCACCCAGAAGAAAATCGCGTATAAAAAAAGGACGAACACGCACGCCGAAACTTTCGCTCCGAAAAAAATATCCCCGAAGAACGTAAAAGGGATAAGAAAAAGATGGTAAAGAAAATCCTTATCCGCAAAATGAGTGGCAAACACCGAGAATCGCGCCCAATGAAAATCGCGGATAAGACCATGCGCCGCGGTAATCCGGGCTATGCGGATATGAAAATACCCATCTGCACCAAAGAGTGTTGGGATGCAAAATTGTGACGCCACAATAACAACGATGCCGATCAGGAGGGCACAAAACAGAGGAATGTTTTTCCGCATTAGGCGAGGAAGAAAAGTGTCCCCACGGGGATTTGAACCCCGGTCGAGAGCTTGAAAAGCTCTTGTCCTGACCAGGCTAGACGATGGGGACAATATATTCAAGGTCCTTCTGCGCGCCTTCAGCGATGCCTCTTCCCCTTCGAGGCGCTACGAAGGATTAAATTCGCACCGATAATTTACCTCGCACCCACTTCTCATTAAATCTTGCGTAAATTATGTGCTCATTTAACTAGACGATGGGGACAATATTTTTAGATCCTCCGATAATTAATGTGACAGAGGATCAAATTCACGTCACGGCTCTATTCCCTATCCCGGGGCCTATAGTTTACCTTGCGTTGCTTCGGCAAACTATCTGCTCATTTGACGATGGGGACAAAATAAAACTTAAAAAACGAAATGATGAAGCATATGAAAGGCTACTCTTCTTCTTCGGCAATCACCGGTGCGACACAAGAAACACGGTCTTTGCTATCGAGCTTGATTAATCGTACCCCTTGGGAGGAACGGCCCGTCGTACGTATATCTTTAATTGCGCAACGCAAAAACATCCCCTCTTGAGTGATCACCATAAGCTCATCGTTATCGCTGACTGCCTTAAGGGCTACGGCATTGCCGTTTTTGTCAGTAACTTTTATGTTAATAATTCCTTTGCCCCCGCGGCTGGTAAGACGATACTCCTCGGCGGGAGAGCGCTTGGCAAAACCCAAATCGGTGACGGTAAGGATATTGGTATCTTTTTGCGCCAGCACCATCGCAATGACTTCGTCTTTTTCAGCGAGAGCAATGCCGCGCACTCCTTTTGCCTGCCTCCCCATATCGCGCACCTTGAGTTCAGAGAAACGAATGGCTTTCCCTTCCCGCGTACCGATAAGTAATTCTTGATGCCCATCGGTCATTTCCACGCCAATAAGAGAATCATCTTTCTCTAAGGTAATACCGATTATCCCCCCTTTGCGCGGATTGCCATAGGCCTCTAGCTTGGTCTTCTTAATCAGCCCTTGTTGGGTAACCATGACAAGGTACTTATCCGAAGAGAATTCTTTCACCGGGATCGTCGAGCTGATCTTAACCGACTGCTGGCTCTGAATAAGGTTAATAATCGCTTTGCCTTTGGAGGTGCGGCTTGCCTGAGGAATTTCATATACCTTCAGCCAATGCACCTGGCCTTTATCAGTAAAGACCAAAAGATAATCCTTGGTAGAGGCGACAAAAAGATGTTCAATAAAATCCTCATCACGCAGCTCTGCGCCGGTAGCCCCCCTGCCTCCCCGTTTCTGCTTTCGGTATGCACTTACCGGCAGACGCTTAATATACCCGCCGTGGCTGATTGTTACCACTACATCTTCTTCGGCGATCAGATCCTCGATCTCGAATTCTTCAACCTCGCCCACGATATCGGTTCTTCTCTGGTCACCATATTTCTTTTTCAGCGTTTCCAGCTCTTCTTTAATTATCCCCTCTACCTTTTTCTCGGAGGCCAAAATTGCCCGACAGAGCTCAATCTTTTTCAATAATTCCGCATATTCCGCGTCAATCTTGTCACGCTCAAGGGCAGTCAAACGCTGCAGCTGCATTTCAAGGATAGCCTGCGCCTGTATCTGCGAAAGCCCAAATTCCTTCATCAGGCGTTCCTTGGCAATCTCAACCGACTTGGATGTCTTGATGGTCTTAATGATCCTATCGATAAATTTCAACGCGATCTTTAACCCCTCTAAGATATGCGCACGCCGTAATGCCCGGTCTAGCTCGAACTGCGTCCGGCGTCGAATAATAACCTTACGGTGTTCAATATAGGCATCCAGAATCTGCCGTAAATTTAAAACCCGAGGACGATTTTCAACTAAGGCTAATAAGATAACCCCGAAGGTAGTCTCCAGCTGCGTATGTTTAAAGAGCTGGTTCAAAACAATCTGCGGCTCGGTATCTCTCTTAAGCTCCACGCAGATGCGCATTCCGTCCTTATCCGATTCATCCCGGATATCGGAAATTCCCTCGATCTTCTTTTCATCGACAAGATCCGCGATTGCTTCAATAAGGGAAGATTTTTGTACTTGATAGGGGATCTCGGTAATCACAATTAAATCTTTCCCATTCTTCTGATGCTCCACCGTAGCCCTGGCACGTACGGTAAGCTTACCCTTCCCGCTTAAATACGCATCTTTTATCCCCTGTTTTCCGCAGATAGTGCCCCCTGTCGGAAAATCCGGTCCCTTGATATACCGCATAAGATCCTTAATCTCTGCCTCGCGGTTATCCAAAAGATACATAATCGCATCGGAGACTTCATTTAAATTATGAGGAGGGATATTTGTCGCCATTCCCACGGCAATCCCGCTTGAGCCATTAACTAATAAATTAGGCAAGACCGCCGGTAACAAGAGTGGCTCTTTTAAAGAAGAATCAAAATTCGGCCCAAAATTAACCGTATCTTTTTCGATATCTCCAAGCATTTCATCGGCAACCGCCGCCAGGCGCGCCTCGGTGTAGCGCATCGCCGCGGCGGAATCACCGTCCACTGAACCAAAGTTCCCCTGGCCGTCTACCAACGGATAGCGCAGAGAAAAATTCTGTGCCATCCTTACCAGCGAATCGTATACCGCCACATCTCCGTGGGGATGATATTTCCCTAAAACTTCCCCGACGATACGCGCGCATTTTTTGTAGGGCTTGGAGTGCTCGAGGCTCAACTCCTGCATCGCAAAAAGGATCCTGCGGTGTACGGGCTTTAAGCCGTCGCGCACATCGGGAAGCGCCCGTCCGACAATGACGCTCATGGCGTAATTGAGGTAGGAATCCTTTACTTCTTCCTCGATATACACGGGAACTATTTTTTCGTTACGGGTATACATATGATTAAACGTCCAAATTCTTTACCTGGTGCGCATAGTTTTCGATAAATTCACGCCGGGGCTCTACCTGATCTCCCATGAGCACGGTAAACATCTTATCGGCTTCTACGGGATCTTCCAAGGTAACCTTTAAAACCGTTCTCTTCTCCGGATCCATAGTCGTATCCCAAAGCTGGTGAGGATTCATCTCCCCTAACCCTTTATATCTTTGAATATGCATTCCCTTTGTCGCCGACTCTTTAATGTACACCAGCACATCTTTGAGTGCGTAAAAATACTGCTCTTCTTTTTCGTTTACAATACGGAAGAGTGCTTTTTCTTTTTTTGTCTCTGTCTTCATTGCGGGTGTTTTCTCCGGCACAACAGATTGTGCATACGTTTCCATATCAAGGCCTAGTTTTTCAATCTTATTAACGATTTCTTCGAGATCCGGGGCTTCAAAAAGCTCTAAAACATCCTGATCTGCCTCTTTCCCTTCTTTTGAGGTGAATGTTGCCAACTCCTTATCGGAATAGATGAAATGGGCTTCCCCCTCCACTTTTACCCTGTAAATTGGCAATTTTTTGGTCTTTCGATGTCTAAATGAGAGGTATTTCTCGAAATTTACTCCCTTTTTCTCAAGAATCTTCCCTGATTTTTCTAATTCTACAAGTGCTTCTAAGAGATTCTTAAATTGGGCATCGGTAAATTCCTTCTTATCTTTGAGGCGAATGAGTCTGTGCCCTTCACGCCCCAGATCCAGAAGGAACTCATCCATTTGCTGCTCAGTCTGAATATACTGCTCCCTCTGTCCGCGCTTAACTTTATAAAGCGGAGGCTGCGCTATATATACAAAGCCTCCCTCAACTAATTTCGGC
>JAHISH010000077.1 GCA_018818365.1 Candidatus Omnitrophota bacterium
GCCTTTAAAAAATCAACTGCCGCTTCTTCGCCACATCTACCTACCGCAAGGTTATGCAGGGGCATTCTTTTTGTAACTATTATTTATACGCACACGCACTTACTGCACGACGGCAACACCCGCGAAGCTCTTCCGGTGAATGGGTGACGGCCCGCTCTTCCGCAACGCTTCCCGGTGCGACTTGGTCGGATATCCGCAATGCCTCTTAAACCCGTACTCGGGATACCGGCGATCATAGCGTTCCATGATCCTATCGCGAATGACCTTGGCAATAATCGAAGCGGACGCGATACTCTTGGATTTTCCGTCTCCTCTGATAATCGAGGTGTACGGCAAGTCCACCTCCAGCTTCATTATCCCATCGACAATAATATGGGTACGCTGCGGCGCTGCGGATTCGACCTTTTTTAAAAGAACGCTGATTGCCTTTTGCATTGCCAGACCGGTCGCCACCAGAATATTGACACGGTCGATAACCTTCTCATTGATAATCCCCACGCCGAAGACTGCTTTTCCGATAATCTCCTGGAAGGCTTTTTCGCGCGCACAAGAAGAAAGTTTTTTCGAATCGTCTATTTTGTTCTTGAAACGGAAGGTCTTTAACGCAACGGCAGCCGCAACTACCGGGCCGGCCAAAGGGCCTCTTCCTGCCTCATCGACTCCGATTATACAATCGTATCCTTGTTTCTTAAGTTTCTTCTCGTAGTAAAGCATTCTAAGTAACGAGTAATATCTTTACAAAACACTATCATCTGTTTTAAATACCAGTTACTAAGTACCCGTTACTAGTTACTTCTTCTTCTCGTCCTTGCTGGCGATCTTCGTAGCTCTCTTGCCGACCTTCCCCCGTAGATAATACAGTTTTGCCCTCCGGACTTTACCGGAACGCAGTACTTCGATGCGGTCGATGTTCGGGGAATTAAGCGGGAATACACGCTCGATACCTTCTCCGTAAGAAACTTTTCTCACGGTAAAACACAGGTTGATTCCTGATCCCTGCTTTGCAATCACCACACCCTCGAAAGGATGCAGGCGCACTTTATCCGGGGCCTCCAGAAGTTTTGTTAAAACTCTGACGGTATCGCCGACACCGAATTCCACGGTCTCTTTTTTGATATACTGCGCTTCGATCAATTTCATTTTATCCATTTGTCCTACTCCTTTATTGTACCCCTGTTGCTTCTGGTTAATAACTCCGGCCTTCTCTGTATAGTTCTCTTAAGCGATTGATCTTTCCTCCAGGTCTCAATCTTCTGGTGGTTCCCGGAAAGAAGAATCTCAGGTACCGGCTTGCCTCTAAATTTCGCAGGCCGGGTATATTGCGGATGTTCTAATAGATTACCTTCGAATGACTCGAAATTCAAGGAATTTTTATCTCCCAGTACTCCCGGGATAAGCCGCGTGATACAATCCACCAGAACCATCGAGGGAAGCTCTCCTCCGGTAAGCACATAATCGCCTATAGAAATCTCTTCATTAACTAAATGGCTGCGCACGCGCTCATCAATGCCTTCATAATGCCCGCAGATAAGAATAAGTTGCGTATACGCCGTAAGGCGCTTTGCGATTCTTTGAGTCAACGTCTTTCCTTGCGGGCAAAGCAGGATTATTTTCGTTGTTTTATGTTTAACGTTTAATGCCCTTTTAATCTTTCTTACCGCGTCAAAAATAGGCTGCGCGCACAAGACCATCCCCGGCCCTCCGCCAAAGGGATAGTCGTCGACTTTGCCGTGTTTATCTTTGGTATAATCCCGCAGGTTGTGCACCTTAATGATAACCTTCTTCTTCGCTTGGGCCCGTTTAAGAATAGACTCGTTCAAGATGGGCTCAAACATCTTCGGGAATATGGTGATGATATCGATACGCATAGTTTTTTAGATTACTATTAGTTACTATTTGAATACTGTCAGAACCCCATGCTTTAGGTGTGTCGTGAGTATGGGTGATCAGTTGTGGGTCGGGGGTGAGTTAAGGGGATGAGGAACTCTACCCATCCTTATCCCCACAACCCGACTCATTACCCACTACTCATCCTCACACGAATTACGAGTAACACACGTATTATCTACTGTCATTAGTAACCACCGGTAACTTTATTGTAATTAAGCAAGAATTCTTTCTTGAATTCCAAGAACCTATCCGCCGCTATTGCCTCCCTTATCGAACGCATCAATTGCAGAAAGAAATGGATATTATGCAATGAGACCAGACGTAATCCCAAGATCTCTTCCACGTTGAATAAATGGCGAAGATACGCGCGGCTGAAATTCTTACAACAGTAACAGCTGCATGCCGGGTCCAACGCAGAGAAATCGTCCGCGTAAGGGGCGTTACGGATGGTACACTTTCCCTGGCTGGTAAACGCCGTGCCGTTTCGGCCGTAGCGGGTGGGAACTACGCAATCAAACATATCCGCGCCCTGTTCGACCGCCTCGATGATATCTTCGGGAAGCCCCACTCCCATAAGGTAACGCGGCTTCTCTTCCGGAAGTAGCGGGCTTACCAGCGAGACTATAGTATATATGAGATTGCGCGGTTCGCCAACAGATACTCCTCCGATGGCATACCCGTCAAGATCCATCTCCACCAACCGCTCTGCGCACTCCTTACGCAAATCATCGTAAGTGGCACCTTGCACAATCCCAAATAAGAGCTGATGATTGTCGGGCTTTACCTTTTTAGAGCGTACTGCCCAATCAAGAGTCCTCTTCATCGCGGTCTGCGCGTGATCTTTGCTGCAGGGATAGTGCACGCATTCATCCAGGGGCATCATAATATCCGAACCTAAATCTTCTTGTACCTGTACGACAGCTTCCGGCGTTAATACATGTTTGGTTCCATCGATGTGAGACTGAAATTCTACTCCATTATCCCTTACTTTGCGCAAGAGTGCCAAGCTAAATATCTGATACCCACCGCTATCGGTCAGAATAGGTTTCTCCCAGGAGATAAGCTTATGCAAACCCCCTGCTTTTTTGATAATCTCCATGCCCGGACGCAGGAAAAGATGATAGGCGTTGGAGAGCATAATCTGGGCGCCGGCATCATTAAGTTCCTTCGGAGAAAGCGCCTTGACTGTCCCTTGCGTGCCGACCGGCATGAAACAAGGAGTGTTAATGACTCCATGCGCTGTCTTTAAACTTCCTGTGCGCGCCTTACTCTTTGTATCCTGATGAATCAGATAAAACGAGGATGTCTGCATAAAAAAGAGTACTTCTTACAATAATACTCATACTAAATCTCATTTGAAAGTAGAAATTATCTCTCCTGAATTTTTATCTACGAATACCCATAAATTATCTTTTTCAGAGGATACGTACCGTATATCATAGGGCCCCCTATAAAAGACAACCCAAAATAGTTTATCTGCTAGTTTTTCTTTTAACGTAATGTCATTCTCCCACTGAGATTTTCCTATATTTAGAGCGTCCCATTCCGACTGAGTATAGTCATACTCATCTGTGACGAGGGGACCTTGAATAACCCCTCCAATATCAACTACCAATGCATCCACATCATATCCCAACTCTAAGGCCTTGTTGTTTGCTACAGCTAAAGCCTGTGCCGCTTCCTTTTCTCTCACAGAAATAGGAGACAGATGGAGCAGTGTTCTCAAAAATTCTCTATATTGGAAGAAATCTCGGTCAAAGTATTGATGGTAAAACCTTCCAGAAAAAAAATAACAAGCACCGCTCCAGCCATAAATAACACTGTAGCTACCTCTTTTGTCGTTATTTGGCTTCAGATAGAGAAGAACTCTTTTCCCCGCAGAAAGATCTGGATCTTGCACATCCGCTTCAATGGAAGAAGAATATGCATATTTAACGATTACCTTCTCTGTTCCTGCCCCTTTGAATAATTCCTCTACTTTAAGTTCCGCATATTTTACTTGCGCGCTTGCTCCTGGAAAGTAATCTTTTTTTTCGTTAGTCGCTTCATTCTTTTCTACTGTCCCCAATACAATTACCTCTGAATCCTTGATGAGTTCTCCGAGCGAAATCCTCATACCATAAGCAAGAACTTCATCTTGGAAAAACTCAACGGAAAGCACAATAATCATTGCGATAAGTATATTCTTCATTAGAGTCTCATTCTGGAATAGTTTTGCCTTCATTTTCTCACCTCTTTACTCTTTGTATCCAACATCTGTGCCAGCTCTACCAGTTTTATAAATTCCGCGCGATAGCCATCGGCATCCTGTCCCTTTGCAGCCCGGGCACGTTCCAAAACACTCTGGTAGGAGGCGTTTGCCTTAAAAGAAGAATTTCGTAATAGAAGCCCCCACTCCGCAACGCTGGTGGCAAACCGGAAGTTCTCAGAAGGAGCATTCGCAATCTGCGCAACCTTGATCGTCGTTGATAAGAGTTTACTGGTATCTTCTTTAGGCTCTTTATACCGCAGCTTCACCGTCAATAGTTCGTCGCTGGGAGTAACCGTTACCTGTTGATATTTCAGTTCATCGGTCTTTGCAAACTCCTCTTTCGAATCTGCGGGAACAATCTCATAGAGCGCGGTTACCGTATGCCCTGCCCCTATCTCGCCGGCATCTTTGGTGTCATCGCTAAAATCCTTATTCTCAAGCATCCTGTTTTCATACCCTACCAAGCGATACGCCTTTACCTGCGCAGGATTGAATTCTACCTGTATCTTCACATCCTTGGCAATAGTAAAGAGCGTGCCGGTAAGCTGATTGACGAATACCTTCTTGGCTTCAAGCAGGCTGTCAATATAGGCGATCGTTCCATTTCCTTTATCGGCAAGCTGCTCCATCTTTCCATCCTTATAATTTCCCATGCCAAACCCCAAGACGGTCAAGAATATCCCGTCATTACGGCGTTCTTCGATGAGACGCAGCAATTCGCCTTCACTGGTA
>JAHISH010000078.1 GCA_018818365.1 Candidatus Omnitrophota bacterium
TAAATCAGTCTCAGTACGTTTGGCAGGGAGGATTGCGCAGCGGAATCGTTATACTACTTCCGCTGAGTACGTTGAGAAAGTTTGGGAGATCAGAAGGAACATTGCGCATGCGTTAGGGCAGTTGAAGCAAGAAAGAGATGCTTTAAAGAGTACCTTAGGAGATCAGTTTGAACGTCTAGCGGTGCGGGATGAAGCAGCGCGTGCACTGGGAAGGTTCGGCGATGCGCAGAGCATTAACGCAATAGAGAATGCCCGGAACAGAGGTTTAATATCGGCAGAAGTAGCCAATCAAGCATTGAACCAACAAGAAAGCCCGCTTTCTGTAGTTTCGGAAAACCCAGTCAATCAGATAGGGACAAGCGAGAATCCGGAAGCGCCAAAAGTTACTCCAGAGGAATCTCCGATAGCTGAATCTCCTCAGGTCGAATCTATTCCAGAAGAAGTCGTTCATCAGGAGGCCCCAACCCCAAGAGTGCGGCACTATCGTCAAGATAATGAAGGCAAATTCGCAGAGGTGAGTGCACTGGAAGCATCTGCACGGGATAGATTACTAACGCAGAATACGCAACGGTATGCGGAATTTATTCGAGGGTTAGCCGTGCGGATTAACCAGGGTAATTATAGGGCCTTATTGGAATTAAACCAACATCCCGGTCCATTCAACGAAGATCATTTATCTATAGACGGCAATACGCTTAAAGCGTTGGAGAGCGTGCTTATGCGGGATGACGTATCTGCAGAAATACACAAGGCAGCACTCACAGTCACCAGCTACATCATCGGCTCCAATGAGGAGTTGAAAGAACAAGCCTACAATATGCTCATTAATTTCCTGGGTAAAGAAAAGTTGCCTGCGGAAACAATTGATTTCATAGGGGGTCTTATCGCAATGAGGTTCTATGGATTCTATGATAATTGGATTACGAAAGAACATATCGTAAAGTTTGAATTGTTGCTTCTTAACGCACTTGCGCAGAGAAAAGGGTATCCAACTAAAGACCAGACTCAACTGCGGTTGGATGATAGGGTTTCAACGTTCGCATGGGTAAGAGAAGTAACTGGTAGTTCTCCTATAGAAAGTCCCGTTGTAACTTCCCGCCCTGTGGAATCATCACCAGTAGTTTCACCTTCGGATGAAGATAATGCTGCTTCCGAAGCTGTTCTTGTTGCGTATGAACAACCATCGGCTCCCGAAAGAACTTCTAGAAGTCAGCCTGCAGCTGAATCCCCAACCGGCCTCATTGCTGAGGTAGGCAAGATTACCGAGATGTTTGATCTCTGGGATATCCCGGGGAGCATGGACCGGATTCGAGCGCATTACGGCGTAGAAAAAGAAGAAGGGTTGATGCCTCTTGTTTCGGCAGTATTAGAACATGCCTTTGGGACCTATGTAGAGAGCGAAGAAGTAACGGTCCCGAAATTAGATATATTTAGGTATATGCTTGAAGGGTTAGGTCAGGATCCTCTGGTTAGGAGAGTCAAAGAAAACATCACCGCTGTCATTAACGAAGGATATCCTCGGCTCATTGCCCAGGTTCAAGGAAATATGGAGGATATCCGCGAGGTATTTACGTTCTTTAATGTTTCGACAAAAAAGAGCAGCACCAATACCGATTCATTGTCAGACGATATCGGTGATGCCTGGAGGGCAGTCAGTGAAGGGAATTGGCAAGGTCTTTGGAATGGCATGCTTACTAAGGGAGAGCGCTTATGGACGACGACAAAACATAGGACGTTAGAGATGGTCTCCCCTGAGAGAACCGCGGTTGTTCAGGAAAGGCATCGCCAATACTTAGGAGAATATGCTCCCCAGAGCACGCGGGAGTTATCTGAAGGAGTCGTCTTAAAAGAGTATGCCAAAGGGAATCTCGAGGTTTTTGAAATTTCTGCAGGAGGCCGCACCAAAGTGGAATTGATCGAGGCGTTGCCACAAAATAGCGATGCGCTGATGGAATCAGCGCGGGGAGGTATCCCTATTCTCTTGACCAGTGCCGCATATGACGGTTCTGATATCCGTCGCGCAGTAAGCGGACGTTTTAATTTCTCTTCTCAATGGAAAGAAGGAGAGCAACGTGGCGTTGCGGTCTTCTATAACGACGGAAAAGTAGATATTGTTGCGCAAGAAGATGTCATTGATAACCCGAAGTTAAAAGAGATGTTTGAACAAGGCAAGATTAGTGGTTTCTTCCAGTCCCATCTCTTAGTCCACCGGGGCAAGCTCGATGTAGCCAATAATGCCCCCTATGATATTAAAGACACATCTTACCATGAAACCAGCGGACGGCCGAA
>JAHISH010000079.1 GCA_018818365.1 Candidatus Omnitrophota bacterium
CATCCAGCACTTCACTAAAGGTCAACTCTACAAACGCCAACGTATCCATCTTTATATCGGTGATCTGCGGTGGCTCGTGGTCAGGCAGGGCAAAGAGGATCTTCGCTTCTGCCGGTCTTATCTTACCCCGCGGATCTTTCACGCGCACCACAAGCTCCTCCTCTTGGGAATTCGAGAGTACCAATTCCCCCCTGCCCTCCTGGAGCGTAAGTGTTCTGGGCTCGATGATACCGCTTCCGTCCTGCATGCCTAATTCCGTCACCTCCACGACAATGCCTTTTTGAGAATACTCAACGACGGTATTCCCCTCTTTATCTACTGCAAAAACGCGTGCCTTTACCGGCTCATTAAGGGTCCCTCGCCGAGGGAGCTCCAGCGAAAATGAGACAACCGGAAGATTCTCTTTAAACTTAATTTTAGCCGGGAATGGGCTTTTTAAGGATTCAATCACTAAATGCATCTCCACGCTTTCCGGCTCAGAATCGGTAAGTGTGAATTTTGCTTTGCCATCCTTGAATTCCAAAACCTGCGTTGAAGTAACGGCGCTTTGCGGGATCTTCCCTCCTATTTCCTTTATTTGGATATCCGCGCTCTTGTTTCCTTCATAGCCTCTGGTAATCAAACCATACGCATCCAAGGCAAAGACCGATATCTCGGTTTCTCTCCCACATACGCCGTGCTCCTTGTTTTTAAGAAAGAACTGCACGGGTTGGTCCTTTTGCGCGGAAAAAGCGAAGGTTGTGGTTCCTATGCTGACACATAAGATAAAAACGGTTAGAGAGAACTTCATTATACGATCCACCATGACCATGCCTTTTCCTTCAATGAAAAACTCCCCTTGATCTTTCCTTCCAGGCGCATGCTGTTAAGCGTGCGGCTGGTAGAATCCGGGCAACGGTATTTCTTTGACAGCGCTCTCTGTTCTACCTGACGGGTAGTAAGCCTGCCCTCTTCCCGCAAGAGCTTTATGATAAAGTCTTCAGCTTCAGGTTTGGTCAGAAGTCGCATCGTAATTAGCCTGCCAGTTCCCGCAACGCCTCTAAAAACACCTCAACCTCCCTCTCGGTATTATAGCAGTGCAGGCTCACTCTGACATTACCCCCATAGGTCTTTAAAATATCGAAGAAGCGCATAGCCGGGATACAACAATGGTGGCCGGCGCGCGTGAGTATATGATACTTCTCATCGAGGGCCATAGATACGTCATGGCAAAGCCACTTCTTTAGATTAAAGGTAACAATTCCTGCGCGCATCTTACTCTCTGCGGGGCCATACAGCTGGACACCGTCAATCAAGCGCATCCCCTTAATAAGCTTCTCTACCAGAAAACGCTCATGGGCCTTGATCTTGGCAAGGCCGATGCGCCTGGAGAGATACTCGGCAGCCGCTCCCAGTCCGATGAGGCCGGGGATATAGGGAGTTCCTCCATCAAAACGCTGGTAGTCATTCTTAAGGGTATAATCGCGCAAAGTCACATCCAATACCGTTCCTCCTCCGATACAGAACGGGTGAAACTTTGCTAAAAGCGCATCTTTTACCATAAGCCCACCGGTACCTTTCGGGCCAAGAGGCCCTTTGTGTCCGGAGAAGGCATAAAAATCACACCCCAACGCGTTCACATCCACCGGCATATGGCCGGCTGCCTGCGCCCCGTCGATAAAAATAAGCGCCTGAGGATTCTTCTTTTTAATCGAGCGCACGATATCACCAACCGGATGGATAACTCCGAAGGCATTAGAGACATGCTGGAAGGCGACAAACCGGGTTTTTTTATTTACTGCGCGTATAAACGCGTCCGGCTGTAGCACCCCTTGGGAGTCGGGGGTGACTACGTTAAACTCTAAATTCAGGCGTTTGGCCAGACGCATCCACGGCAGGAAATTCGAATGGTGCTCCATGACGGTGCAGAGAATGCTATCGCCGCGATGCCAGGCGATCAATGGTTGACGGGAAGAAAACCGCTTCTTCCTCCCGTTATCAGCAAGCGGATGCTCTAAGGCATAGGCCACCAGATTAGCGCTCTCAGTGAAATTCCGGGTAAAAAGAAATTCTTGCGGAAGGCACCCAAGCAGGAGGCGCGCGACCTGCGCGCGGCTTGATTCGTATGCCTTGTCTGCGCGTTGCGCAAGGCGGTAGTTGCCCCGCTCGATATTGACGCAGTACTCTTCGTAATAACTACGCTGGGCATTGACGACGCTGCGCGGCGTCAGAGTGGTGGCACTATTATCAAAATATATATATTTTCCCGTGAGCGGGAACTGCTGAATTCGCGCATTTTTAGAAATCAAAGAATCTTTCACGGTGAAACCTTTCTTATAATCCTTTCCCCATAAAAAAGGCAGGACGCATAAAACTCGTCCTGCCGAAAATTGTTCATCTATCGAATGACCCCTGCACTAAGGCCCGGTATTAATAAAAACCGACGGTAATATTAGGTTGCGCACTAATATAGCAAGCCCCCTGGGCGTGATTAAAAGTAATGACATCGGTGGCATCAAAATCGATTCGTGCCCGTTTTTGAGTTCCGGGGCCAAGCTCCGCGGGAGAAGAAAGATTCTCTGTAACAATAAAATAATCGGTATCAGCCGCAAGCGTAATCACATCAGTAGGAAGGATATTCGTGCCCCGTACCGCAGGACCGGTAGCGTCGGCATCGGCAACTTGCGCGCCGTTACCGATTGCGGCATTGACGACCGCATCGGTGCCGGTCAGAGTATAATAGATCGTCCCTCCGTGAGAAGCGCTTGCGGTTATCTGCATAGTCCGTGAAACCGTAACCCGCATCTGGGTATAGGTACCTGGGCTGAATCCCTCAGGGCTGCCGTATCCTCCACAAAGCTGCCCGGGCTGTACCGAAGTAATATCAAAGGTATAGTCTCCTTGTCCCGCAACCTCCCAGACGCCGGTCGTGCTATTGTAGAACTCCACTTTATTGATAGTCACAATAAATTCCGTGGGAGTAGCGGTAAACGTATCTGCCCAGGCCATAGAACTTACCATACATACCAAGAATACAGAAACAAAAAGTCTCTTCATCAAATTATGTCCCTCTCCCAATTGACACCGCGATTCCGCCGGTCTCTCTCCACTTCTCCACTTCTATCTCATACTCTCTTTCTACGCGCTCCAGCACTTTATCGCTATGGTCAACTTTCTCAGGATATGCTTCTTTGGAGATGCCGATATTGCAGAATCGTGTATCGTCTCCGGGGCCAAAGGGTATAGTAATTCTTGTGTCAAAGCGCCAGGAGGTATCTCCTTTGTTGTCATCGTAAAATATCACATCGATGGTATGGAATTTAAAAGGCTTTATCTGTGTCCTAATATGCCAGCCTTCTTTATTATTGAATTCCTGGTAATTATACCATTCTCCTCCGGCAAAGAACTTTATCCAATTCATATAGGGCACCGGCACACCCAGTTCCCAATCAAAGCCATCCACCGCTTCCTCATAGACTTTAGAGGTACGGGTTTCCTCAACAACTCTCACCGGAGAAAGGCCGATATAGCTGTTGCCGCGGAATTCTATTAAGTTGAAAAATGCCTCTATCCCCAGGCCCACACGGTAATGTTTATTGTTATCGGCAAAATCAAAATAGGTATTGCCGCCCAAAAGAATACTATTATCCTCAAGTAACTTTCTATAGCCAAAGCCTAGATTATAGGTACTATCTTTATCCTTAAATGAGTAACGCGGATGGATGAAGAAAGTGTCTTGCTTATCGACATCCTGTTTGAGTGGTTGGACGGTTTCGAAGTAAACGGTAGGTTTGCGGTCATCGCCGCCGCTGGCGCCAAAGTTAATACGTGTAAGCCATTCGGGGGTCGTGGATTCTTCGGCAAAGACAAAACTGTTGCTGCAGAGGATACATAGGGAAATTACGATTAAGAAAATTTTCTTATTCACTGCGGAAGAGGACCTCCTTTAGATTTCCACGATTCAAGGTTTCCTTGCTTCTTGTTTTAATTATACCTCTCTATTTTAAGCTGTCAAGAGTTTTCAGGACTCGCTTCTGAGTCCTCTTTCAGCTCTTCTTCGATGATCTGCTGAAAGAGTTCAAAAGGATAGGCCCCGTTTATATAACGCCCGTTGATAAAGAATGAGGGAGTGCCTTGCACGCCGAATTTCGTCGCATCCTCTATATCGCTCTCCACCGCTTTTGCCACCTGAGGATCATTCCGGCATGCCGAGAATGCCTCTGTATCGAGTCCCAATCCTTCGGCATATTTATCAAAGCTTCCTTGATCCAAGGTCTCATCCGAAAGCAGCTTATCGAACATCTGCCAATATTGGCCTTGTGCCCCCGCGCATCGCGCCGCGATCGCAGCGGGTTTGGCAAAAGGATGAAAGCCCAAAGGAAAATCACGATAAGCAAATTTCAGCTTCCCCGTATCGATATATTCCTTCTCTATCTGCGGGAAGGACTGTTGGAAGAATCTCTTGGTATAAGGGCACTGAAAATCGCTGAATTCAATCAGTGTCACCGGGGCTTGCGCATTACCTTTAATAGGATTGGTGCCGAAGGTAACCCCTTCTACCTTCACGCTGCCGGGGGCCGGCGGAGCTTCAGGAGCCTGCGGAGGAAATGGGGAGCCTGCTGGTGCGCTTTCCTTCAGAGCTTTGACTAATTCGGTGATGACTTTTACCGAAGTATCCTCTTGGGGTGCCTTTAAACTATCCCCGATAATGTTCGCGGACTTAACCATACTATCCCCGATCAAATGAGCCGCGATGATAAACGCAAGACAAAACAAAGCTGCGCGTAGAATCTCTTTCATACACTCCTCCGATAAATTGTGCGCCGAATTCTGAATGTGACCATTGTCATTTTTGAACTATCCTATACTACTTTTGCCCACAGGTCAATCAGATTCTATCCGCACCTTCCCGCGCAACGCCTTCTTTTGCGAATGACGCCGTTTTGCTTCCAGGATTTTCAGTTTAGCCCTACGGGATCTCTTACGTTTCTGCCGGCGGATCTTTTCAATGCGTTTTCTCTCTTCGGAAAGCTTTCCCAGAATACCGGATTCGATCTTCTTTAATAACATCCTGCGCGCCAGGAAACGGTTGAGGGCCTGCGAGCGTTCCTGTTGGCATTTGACCTCGATGCCGGTAGGCAGATGCCGCAGATAGACGCAGGTAGAGACCTTATTGACATTCTGGCCGCCGGGTCCTTGGGAGCGGATGAATTTTTCCTCGATATCCGCTTCGCGCACGCCTAACCTCACCATCAACTCGCCTAACTGCGCTTCCTTATCTATTCCAACCATTATTTTCTCTATCCAAAAAACATATTTGAGATCACCTCACCGGTGATGCGGTCGACAAAGATCCAGATATCTCCTTCTTCCAGACTTTCTTCTTGACGAGTAAAATAGACCGCCTGAAAATCACGTCCTTCAAGCAAGACGCATGATTCAGGCAAGGAAATAGAATTCTTTTTATACATCGCAATAAGGTTTGCGGAAAAATTATCCCATTTCCGGTTTCCCTCGTCGTAGAAGATATCCATAGTATCGGGCGACATCTTGACATCCCGCACCGCCTGGACCGCGATCGAAATGATCTTCTCTTGGGGTAATGCTTCCTGGGCCTGGAGAAGCCCTGCGGGAGCGAATACGCACGAGAAGCACGCAAATGCCAAGATCAAAGCAAAAAACGCCTTACCCCTTTTTCCTCTGCTCTTCTTCATTGTCTTCTTTCTCCTGCTTTAGACGCCACCACATCCTTGAGTGAGCCTAGACGCCGCTATTAAGAACTTTATAGATGAGAAGTCTTCTTATTCAATTCTTATCGCCTTATAGAATCCCCTAGTCTTTGCCTCATTTTTATCGGAAAAAACTGCTCTCGACTTAAGCTGCCAGACGATTTCACCTTTGGGACTTACTTCTATAACCCTATTGGTACCGGTAATCAGCGTATTCCCATTGGGCAATCTATTTGCATCTCTTACCGGCCAGGCATTAGATTTAGTTACCTCAAACTTCCAAACGGTCCTCCCCGACTCTGGCTCTATTTCTAAAGCGCCTTGTGGCCTGCCATGATTGGCAACGAGTAGATTGCCGTTAGTCAAGGTCTCCGGGTCATGCTGATGATGAAAAACGCCTTCGCCAATAGTCTTCTTTACCATCCCGTCAGGATCTACTTCTACTACGATATTAAAGTTCCTCAGGCTTATAAGGGTATTTCCGTTTGGCAATCTTGTCGCCGCATTTGCGTGGGTCCATCCATTACTATAAATATCCGAATAAACAGGTGTATCAAAATGGTCTTTGGCGTACCATCTCCAGACCACGGCACCGCGGGGATCAATTTCTTTCACCTGGGCGTCGCTTTTTTCATCTTCCCCGCCCCACACAAGAAGGGTATTGCCGTTTGGTAAGCGGTCCACATCATGAGAAATCTTAGGGTCCAGATATGACCAAAGTATCTTGCCGCTGCGGCTTATTTCATAGACACCTTTTCTGGGCAGTGCAATCAGAATATTGTTGTTTGGCAATAATTCTATATCAAAACCGGGATTGGTATAGCGCCTAAGGTCCGGCGGAAGGATATATTCCCAGACAATCTTCCCGTTCATATCAACTTCTATGACTCTGGGGCTCTTGGCGCTATAATTATCCGTGACCAAGGTAGTGCCGTTAAATGCTTCGGATGGGTTATAGATATCAACAATAAAATCTGGATCAGCTTCTTCGGCAAATAGCGTTTTTCCGTTAGGCACGTTAAGAAGAATCAGTATTAAGACTGCGAAAAGAAGCAATTTATTTCTCATGGTATCATCCTAACTCTCCCTATCGCAATATATAATAACGCTACTACTCTTAAAGGAAACTAGAATTTCAGCGAGATCCCTCTCGCTTGTCTCGGCACCACGCTCGTCTAATGGCCATCGGACGGACCGGTAAAGGCAAAAAACTATATAGCCTTGGCGGCACTTTCTAAAACGGCTAAAGAGTATTCTGCAGGATTAGCCCGTAATATTGCTTTAAAGACCTCAGGGAATTAATAAGTGCAGACCCTAAATACCAGCTTATGATAATCGTTACAATAGATGCTATTATCTTCGTCTTCCGGCTAAAGCGGGGATTAAGCCAGATCAATGGTAAAACCAGCGGCCCCACGCACAAAAAAGCGATTACGATAGAAGGGGTTTTATAATACCACTTCCCCTTTAAGGGCTTCTTTTCTAACATCTCCCCGCAGTGTTTGCACTTTATCGCTTCGTCCTGAATTTCTTCTGCGCAAAAGGGGCATTTTTTCATATCTCTACTCTAACTTTTCCATCGGTTTTTCGCAACAGACAAGTTCACCGCCTCTTTTACCTTCATCGTATACCTCCTTGAAATCTTGCTTTTATTATACCACCTTTTCTATAGCCTTTTAATCATTTCTTTAGGGATGCATTAG
>JAHISH010000080.1 GCA_018818365.1 Candidatus Omnitrophota bacterium
ATAATCTCCTCCTTCAACTTTTTTCTTAAGGGTAGTGAATAACGTATTTTTTTCAGAAGGAATAAATGCGCATAACTCTCGCATCTTCTCTTCAGCTTTATGCCGATCATTAATCCATAGAGATATCCAGGCAAGCTCGATCTGCGCCCGTTTCTGAAGAGGATCTTTTTCACAGAGAATCTGCAGTTTACGCTCAAATACCGTAAAGCCCTCTTGAAATATATACTCCGTAAAAAAACCTATGTTCAGCAAGCCGTCTGTGGCAGTATCTTCCACGTTCTGCTGGAACTGTTCACATACCCGCTGTTTATGGGATAACCTACGCAATCCGTCACGCAATCTCTCGGAGGAACCTGCGTGTACCACTGCTTCCTCTAATTCGCGTATGGCGACCAGATACTTGCCTTCTTTCTCATAAATCAATGCCATGCCGCAGTAACAAGAACTATCATGGGGCGAGAATTCTTTCGCAGCCAGGAAAGATTCTTTTGCCTTCGAGTATTCTTGTTGTTGATAATAGATCTCCCCTAAAGCCAACCGGATATCGGCATTATCAATGCCTTGACCCAGTACTATCTGTAATTCATCAAGCGCTGCCTGGAGATTCCTTTTTTCGCGATAAATAATGCTTCTTTTTATGCGCGCCATGTAAGAAGATGGCTGTAAGGCAAGACAACGGTTAAAAGCCGATAACGCCAAATCATATTCGTTCTTCTTCAAGTACAAACAACCGAACCGGAGATACAGATCATCCCTATCCATACCCGCGGCGCGCGCCTGCTCCAATTGCTCCAATGCAGAATCATACTCTTCCATAGTCCGATACAACCACTCCAATTCCAAGAAAAACTCCGGGTTGACCGGCTCTAACACAAGCAATCTCTTATATTCGCTGATCGCCCTTTGAAACTGCCCTGTTTCTTTATATATCCTGCCTAATTCTGCGCGCGCTTCACGGCTATCTCCCCCTAAGACGAGTGTCTTCTCTATCTCTTCTATCGCCAGGGGGTATTCACGCATATAGTGATAGACCTCTGCCAACTGAAAATGCAGCTCAGGATCCTGGGGATTATGTAGCAATGCATCGCGTAATTCCTGCGCCGCAGAGTGAAAATCGTCCTTTTGACGATACAAGTTTACCAACGCCGCAGATAATTCCTGGCTGCGGAATCCCAAAGATTTTAAAGGCCTAAAAATTTTAATCGCCTCATCAACTTCTCCCATGCTGCAATACACATTGCCGATCTCTAATTGTATCGCATGATTTTGTGGGCTCTGCGCTAATGCGCAAGAAAATTCTTCCAACGCCAAGGCATACTTCTTTTCCTGGTGATACCGCATCCCTAAAGCATAATGTTCCTTCATTCTATTCGCCACACGCACAAGGACACCTGCCCCCCTTATTTTACTCCGGGCCAGCGGTCCTGCCACCGGTCTTCTTCCCCAAGAGTCATATTGCGCCAACAGATACAATTATCCAATTTACAGGGAAGCGCTTCATCCAAAAACGCAAAGGTTCCCTCGATCATGTTTCCTAAGACCAGCGGAGATTTACAACAACGCATCGCCTCCCCGTCGGGTTTAAGCCACGTATACATCTGCCCCATGCGACAAACCCTCGCAGGAACCTCTACTTCCTTAATCGGCCCGACCTTCTTATGTTCCAAATCCCAATTCGCCATCGACTCCGCGGATTCTCCCGAGGTGACATTCAGTTTTTTTAAGATATCTTTCTCCTCTTGTGTATAACTCTCAGGATACTTCTTCCCTTGATATTCCCCCACAAAACTGATAATTGAAAACTGGATATCCTTATCTTTGGCGCCCGCGATATATTCTTCAGCCCTCTCAAGGATAGCCGGAGAAGCGACATAATTGATCTCCACGCGGAATCCTGCATCCCTAATCGCAACTATCTTTTTAAGAAAGACTTCAAAAGGAGTAAATTCCGGATGGAAACTTCCCCCCACCCGCGAAATCCCTTCAGCAGAGACCTGATCGATCAAAAGGCGCGGGTCCCAAAATAGATTTGTCTGCAGTTCAATATTATGCATTAGACTTATCCCTTTCAGGATCTCAAAAAATCGCGGATATAATGTCGGTTCTCCTCCGGTAACCTGCATCGCCACCGTACCGTAACGCTGGTATATGTCTTCCCATATACGTATCCATTCTTCGGAAGGAAGAATCTTGAAATTGGTCGGCTCCTCAAACCCGTTAAGGCAGTAACTGCACCTATAATTACACTTGTTATTGATAAGCCAGGTAATACATGCCCTCCCGGGTAGAGTATCTTTTCGGAACCCCTTAGTGGCTATTTCTCGGCGCTGCATCGGTTCGGCAGGTGGAATCATTTTAATCCTCTCAATTCTTCGGCAATAAAACCCTTAATACAATAGCCGTTGCACAAATCGTGATATCCCTCTTCGACAATCTTCCTGCGGTAATCCTGCATCTTCTGGTTATTCCAAATCTGGGACAATGAACTCTCGGTGACATTGCCGACCATCTCTTTGCAATGACAGGCCGGACAGACATATCCCGCCGGGTTAATCACCATGCGCCTCCAGGGCATATGGCACAATAACGGATTTTTTTCTTCACGCACTGCAACCGTGGGGGCAGGTGAAACGTCCTTTCCC
>JAHISH010000081.1 GCA_018818365.1 Candidatus Omnitrophota bacterium
TCGCTTGGGGAGTCGATGAATCCGTCGTATTGAAGGTCTCTTCTACCGCTTTTTTAAGCTCCTGCCCTACGCCGACCGTACCGTTAATCAAAGCCTTTGAGAAACCTGCCGCGCCTTTGACTAATCCTTCCAGGAGTTTCCCCGGCAATTGAATGATCTCATCTTGGGTAACCGCGTTTGCCTTGCGCGCCTGCATGATCTTATCCTCGACGGCAGATCTTACCGAACTAAACCCAAACTCCGGTCGGTCCAACTTGGTACGGATGGTAAAATCAACGGCAATCTTGCCTTGATCAGTAGATTTAAATACACCCAGCACATAATCGGTTACTTTCTCTGCCTTTTGCGCGGGCTCCTCAGAGGTCCGCACCTTGCGCACGATATCAGTGAGGGACAAATGGCAGGCCGCAGTAAGGTTATTATTAAGAGCCTGGATGTCGCTTGTGAAGTTTAGCTTGGCACTTTCAATACGCGCCTTTTCTAAATCGACCCAGCTGGAGTAGAACGGGTATAATGCCACCCCATCGATATTCTCGATATTCACGGTTGCCTGCATATCCTTCTTAATGAAATTAAGCCACCCTTCTGCATTGATCTTTCCGATCTCCTGATTGCGCCAGGGAATCTGGGCTTTGATATTGAAGTTAGTCATAAGTGAAACCGGGAATATGGTGCCGATGGTAATATCAATATCGATATGGTCTACGGTAAGGCTGAATTGCTCCGGTGTATTGGTTTCCTTAAAATGGAGTATTCCATCCCGGACCTTTAGTTGACGCACCAATAATCGCATCTTCTTCTTTTTTCCGGTAGGCACTGCTATGGACTTGGTGACCGCTTCCCAGGCTGCAGGGTTTTCATCCGTTGGCGAGCCTTGGGTGATGGTCAACTCCGGGCGGATGACACGGATCTTACGTAATACGATATGCCCGGTTACAAGGCTTAAAAGATCAGGAGTAAGGAATAACTGCTGGATTGAGCCGACCCCTTCGATACGCGCGTCTTTGATCTTGATAGTAAGCGGGAATTCAACGGTAAAAGAGCCGATTTCTATTTTCTTTTGGGTAAGATGCTGAAGCCTAGTGGTAATCAATTGTTTTCCTTGGAAGTGCAGATAGGCGTGGATAAGGCTAAATAAGATAATCACCAGAAGAAAGACAATGAGAATAACGCGCCTGGTTGAACGGATAGCTTTGAGGGTTTTTACTGTGCTTTTGAATTCTTTCATAAAAAAAGAAATGCTCTTTTTGCGGGAGAACAAGAAACGTTGGTCATTAATACAATATGCGCCTGGGCCGAATCGAACGGCCAACCCTCTGCTTAGAAGGCAGATGCTCTATCCGATTGAGCTACAGGCGCGTTTAATCATAGGTGGTGAAAACCCGCTTTCTTTCTACGGATAAGCTATAGGCGAGTTCTAATATATTCTTTAGGTACCTATGCCTGCGGCATAGGTACCGATTTCCGATACTCTAATCGAAGGAAATCGGGGCGACAGGACTTGAACCTGTGACCTCTTGCTCCCAAAGCAAGCGCTCTAGCCAAACTGAGCCACGCCCCGTTTTTCTATCTATAACAAGTAGGGAAAACGGTACCACATGCTATCACGTGTCAAAAGTGGTACCTAATTATCGCTATGATTTCTCTAAATTGGTACCTAAATGCCAAAACCACAAACACTCTCTCCGCACCCCTTGCATATACGTATCCATGAGGGAGACTTTCATGCAAAACTTTAATTCTTTTCAATATACTTTTGTTCCGGAGCGACCAGAAATGTCTGTGGCTTTAGTTTGTTGAGATTGAAGGCCTCAAACCAAAGCTCAAGGGCGAGAAGCCGCTCATCCTGCAGATCATAGACCAATCCGAGATTTAATCGTGCCGGACGATATGAAGGATCTATCGTTAATGCATCCATACACATCTCTTTTGCCTTATCCAATTCTTTACGAGTAACCAAAATCACCCCCATATTATTAATTATGAACTTCTGGTATGAAGGGTCATCGACCGGCGCATATTCGTACGGAAAATCTCCTTCGGTAATCATATCAAGCATCACATACTTGCGGGGCTTACGCGATTCAAAATCAAAAACCTTTGCCCAATGCGTCAATGCGGTCACGCGATCTTTTCTAATATCGTAGACCAACCCCAAATTCAGTAGTGCCGGCCTGTACTTAGGGCTCTTACGTATGATCTCTTCTAACATTGCTTCGGCTTTGGCAAGGTCTTGCCGGTTCGCATAGACAATCCCCATATTATTCATGCAATAATCCTGATAATCAGGGTCTTTCGCAGGCGCATAATGATACGCAACATCTTTTCCCTTCTCCAACGGATGAGGAATTCCCTCCGAGACATCTTTCATCACATACTTTTGCGGTTTATCTAACTCCAAATCAAAGGCCCTCGCCCATGATTCCAAAGCACGCGCCTTATCGCGCCTCCCGTCATAAAGAAGCCCTAAGTTAAGAAGCGCGGGTTTATAATCAGGGTCAAGCTGTAATGCCTGCTTAAAAAGTAATTCGGCGGCAGACAAATCATTCCTCTTAATATAGATGACTCCCATATTATTAAGGATGAATTTCTGAAACTCCGGATCCTTATAATTAAAAGGGATCACCTGTTGATACATCGGCAAAAGTACATTGCCTCCTTCGCGCGGGATCTGCGCGTCTTCTTTCAAAATAAAATCCTTAGGCTTGAGTTCCCGCAGATTATATACCGTTGCCCAATACTGCAAGGACTTAAGCCGCTCATTCTTCATTTCATAGAGCAATCCGGCATTCAAAAGAGCCGGCTTATAGAGAGGATCTATTTCCAAAGACTGCAACAAATTCTCTTCCGCGGCATCGATCTCCTCTGCGCGCGCGCGCAAGACGCCGATATTGTTCTTTACCGCTTTTCTAAGGTTCATATCCCGCGGGGCAATAAGTAATACCTTAGAATACGCAGTATCCGCGGCAACGGTATCATACCGCACCTGTGATCGTACCCCTTCGTTATAATAGTTTGTCGCCTCCTCCGATAGCAATTCACCGGCACAGGCAACTCCGGCACATACGCAAATGACGGCTACCATATAAAAAATCCTTCTGATCACCATAGTATGCCTCCTGGTTATACACGTTAAAAAGCCAAGTAGTATTATAGCAAGCCCTTCATCTATGCTCAACATATTTCTGTAGTAGTTCTTTAGTCTTCTGTAATGACCGGTAACGGTGGCTCATCGAATGCTTCACCGCGACGTCGAGTTGACCGAAGGTTTTGCGGTATCGAGGGATCATAAAAAGAGGGTCATATCCGAAGCCATTATTCCCTGCAGGCACCTGGCTTATTAGCCCATTACAGATGCCTTCGGATAATCCCACCAGGCCTTGCGCGTCAACGAGCGCAACCGCGCAGACATAATGCGCCGTGCGCTTAGATACCGGCACACCCTTAAGAAGCCGTAGCAATTTCTCGTTATTCTTCTGGTCACTCTTGTTCTTGCCTGCGAAACGGGAAGAGTATACCCCCGGTTTTCCGTCCAGCGCATCGACGCAAAGGCCGGAATCTTCTCCGAGCGTCAGTTCTGCGGTAAAACGCGCGATCGTCATTGCTTTTATTACCGCATTTTCAAGAAAGGTTTTACCATCTTCCACAATGCGCGGCGCCCGCGTATAATCTTCCAATGATTTAATAGTGAAGGCGCATCCTGCAAGCAGCTCCCGAATCTCCCGGAGTTTCTTCTTATTCTTGGTTGCCACCACCAGCGTGACTTTTTTGCGTCGAGATATCATAAAATATCTTTTAGTGCTTTCTTCTGAACGGCGATAAGCTCCTCAATGCCTTTCCCGGCTAAATGCAACAGCCCATCCATCTGTTTCTTGCTAAACGGCATGCGTTCTGCGGTACCTTGGATCTCGATAAATTCCCCCTTACCGGTCATCACGATATTCATATCCACCTCTGCGCGGGAATCCTCTTCGTAATTTAAGTCGAGGCAGAGCTTCTGATCAATGATACCAACGCTGGTGGCCGCAACAAAGTCTTTAATGGGTATCTGCGACAGTATCCCCTCTTTTTTAAGTTTATTGAGCGCATCGACCAGGGCGATAAAGCTTCCGGTAATGGAAGCGGTGCGCGTACCGCCATCTGCCTGGATCACATCGCAATCTATCCATATCGTGCGTTCTCCAAGTTCCTGCATACGCGTAACCGTGCGCAGGGACCGCCCCACCAACCGCTGAATCTCATACGTCCTTCCTGAATCCTTGCCTCTTTGGATCCTCTGGTTACAGGAACGCGGGAGCATTCCGTACTCTGCGGTAACCCAGCCCTTACCCGAATTTCTTAAAAATGGGGGTACGGATGATTCGACGGACGTAGTACAAATAACCTTGGTATTCCCCAATTCAATCAGGCATGACCCTTCGGGATATTTTATATAATTACGGATTACATGCACCTTACGCAGTTCATCGACTTCACGTTTATCGTTTCGCATTATAGATACTCCTTCCGCGCGTATCAATCCCTACGATGAGGGGAAAATCCTTTACTTTCAACTGCACGATTGCTTCCGGGCCTAAATCCTTATAGGTAACCGGGGTTGTTTTCTTTACATACTGGGCCAGAAGCGCGCCGCATCCGGCGTAGGTGAGAAAATATACCCCTCGGTATCTCTTGACCGCCTGACGAACTTCTTCTGAACGATTTCCCTTACCGATCATCGCGCACAATCCCGCTCGAAGTAATATAGGAGTAAAGGCATCCATGCGCGAGCTGGTAGTCGGCCCGCAGGAACCGACGGCAAGGCCATGAGGGGTTTTCGTGGGGCCGCAGTAATAAATAACCGAACCTTTTATTGCAAAGGGGAGTTTTTTTCCGGACAAAAGATCAGCGATCAGCCGCTTATGCGCCTGGTCACGGGCGGTATAGAGGAATCCGCTTAAGAAAACTCGTTCTCCACGGTGAAGTTTCTTGATCTGCGTACTATCTAAAGGGGGAGTAATTCGTTTCATTTAAAGTACCTGCGAAGCACTGCGCAACGCGTGACAACTAAGATTCACTGCCACAGGAAGACCTGCGATATGCGTAGGATACGTCTCTATATGTACGGCAAGCGCGGTAGTCTTGCCTCCGAGCCCCATGGGGCCGATATTGAGCCGATTGATCTGCTGCAATAAATCATCTTCGATCTTTGAATTGGGATACACGGTACGGGTTACAGGATATGTTATTTTGCGCAGCAAAGCTTTTTTTGCCAATAACGCCGCATAATCAGAGGTACCTCCGATTCCGACTCCTACGATATACGGCGGACAGGCATCCGGGCCTGCAGATTTAACCGCATCGATAATAAGTTGTTTGATCTCTGGCAACTCTGCGGTAGGCTTAAACATCTTCAGCTGCGATTTGTTCTCACAGCCAAACCCTTTGGGAAAAACGGTAATCTTAAGGCTATTGCCTTTGACGATATCGGTATGGATTACTGCCGGGGTATATGAAGGCCTCCCTCTCGTGAGCGGATCTCTGACAATAGAATTGCGTAAGAACCCTTTTCGATAACCGGCTTCTATCCCTCGCTGTACCGCCGCGTAGAGATCTCCGATAATCCTTATCTCCTGGCCGATTTCTAGAAATACTACCGGCATCCCGGTGTCCTGGCAAATAGCTAATCTTTTACGTTGAGCAATCGCGGCATTAGCAATAATTGCCCTGAGAAGCTCTTTGGCTCTATGACTATTCTCGCGGCAATATGCCTTCTTCAACGCCGATACGACATCAGGACGCAACCTCACATTCGCCCGTACGCATAATTCGGCAACGGTACTACTAATCTTACTGGCTGCAATACTCTTCATATTCCCCTTCTCCCAGGGGACACTTCCGCTATACGTTGCACCTTGCCTTATCGGAACGGCGGGTGTCCCGCCTTCTGCGGGAAACCGTCCCTGAATTCTCTGGAGACGGTTGTTTTAATTCCCCCGCGCGGATTGAATTCTCCGGTAATCTTGACCCCACGCGGCTTGCAGGCACCCACAAAATCCTCCATCATCTTATTTACCAGATGCTCATGAAATATTCCCACATTACGGAAGAAAATGGTATACATCTTAAAAGACTTCAATTCAATACAATAGAGCTGCGGAGAGTATTCAATGCGTATCGTCGCGAAATCCGGTAAACCGGTCTTAGGACAAATACAGGTAAACTCCGGAATATCCAAGACCACCGTGTATTCCTTATCCGGATACTGATTCTTCCAGACCTCAATCTTCGGAGTCTTCAGATCCCTGACTTTCTTCTGCAGCCCTTCGTAACTCGATTTCTTCGCCATCTTAACGCACCCCCGCGCTCTTATGCACCTGCGGAATGACACATGCGGCAACCTCTTCTTGCTTGCATACCGCCCTCCACCAATCCAGCTTCCGGTCCAATGCCCTGCCTTTGACCTGGCTCTGCGGCTGAATGACTACTATCGCCGCAGGGTTGATCTTTCGCACAATCCCTAACGCTTTATAGACCTCATAATCATCGGCATTGGTATTGACCACCAACTTCACAAAGACCTCTTTCTGCGACGCAATTCTTAAAAACTCCCTATGCTCCTCCCAGAAATCCTTTCCTCCCGTAACACTGGGAAGCTTGAAATCCATAGCCACGATATCCACATTGCCAATAACCTCGGAGAGCTCATCCGGGAGTGTTCCATTGGTCTCAAGATAATTCTTGTACCCTGCGCTCTTGGTCAAAGGCAAGAAGCCTTTAAGAAAATCTTTCTGTAATAACGGCTCTCCACCGGTAAAGGCAATGGCGTGGTAGCGCCCCGAATACAGGGTTAACTCTTCAAATAACTCCTGCGGCGTATATTCCGTATACGCATTGGGCTTGGTATCGCAATAACTGCAGGAGAGATTACAATCGTAAAAACGCACAAAGAGCTGCTTCTCCCCTACATAAATACCCTCTCCCTGGATACTTTCAAATACTTCCGTAATCTTGGCTTTCATCGCCCTCTCTTTAAAGGATCCTTTACCCCTGCTTCCCGAAAACCTTTCGCACGATAATAACAGCTCTCACAACTGCCACAGGGATACGTGCCCCCGCGATAACACGACCAGGTCAATTCAAAAGGAACTCCCGCGCGTCTTCCCATACTGATTATCCGTGACTTATTCAAATGTAAAAGAGGCGTCTCAATACGGATCCTCTTCTGTCCTGCTCCGGCCTTCGTGCCTGTACAAGCAACCTTCTCAAAGGCCCGGAAGAATTCGATCCGACAATCCGGATACCCCGAATAATCCTGCGCATGCGCGCCGATAAATACCGCACGCGCGTCAATCGCCTCCGCATACGAAAGCGCAAAACTTAAGAAAATCGTGTTGCGCGCAGGCACATAGGTAGAAGGAATCATTTTTTGCGCAAGAGCCCCACTCAAGGTATTACGCGGAACCGGTATTTTCCTATCGATAAGGCTTGAGCCCTTCCACGGCAATGCAATCGTCAGAACCTTTATACTGCAACCAGCCTTGCGCGCCAGCGCCCGTGCGCACTGAACCTCTCGAAAATGCCTTTGCCCGTAGACGAAGGTAAGGCAATCGCATTGATAGCCTTTCCTGCGGGCGATATACAACGCAGTCGCAGAATCGATGCCCCCTGACAATAATACGACTGCGCGGGTCTTCTGCGTTACGCGCGTTTTAGGGTTCATACGTGGCAGAAGCCGAGATATTCTCCCAGACAGTGAGTGACTTTACCGGTACCCCTGCAGAGGTTACCTGATCAAAGATATATTTGGCGATATTTTCGGAGGTAGGATTTACGTTCTTGAAATACGGGAGGTTATTAAGATATTGATGATCGAGCGCATCCAGCACGGTGTGTAACTTCTCCCTCAAATATTTAAAGTCCACCACCATACCGGTGGGATCCAGCGCTTCCTTGACGACGACCAACTCAACTTTCCAATTGTGGCCGTGCAAAGACTCACATTTGCCCTTATATTCGCGCAGATTATGGGCGGAACTAAAATCCCCCTCTACTTTTACGCTATACATTATTCACCTTCTTGACATCCGGTAACGGCCTTCCTAGAAAGCGCCGCGCAAGATCGCGGAACCATTCCGGATTATCACTGACATAAAACGCATGTTTTCCCCGGCCGTTCTTCTCTAAGAGATGCTCCGTGGATAATATATTCTTTACCTCGATTGCCACCTGTTTTGCCGAGTCGATAAGCGTCACCTTCCTGCCCATCACCTCTTTGATCGCCTGTTTAAGCAAGGGATAATGCGTGCATCCTAGAATCAGAGTGTCTATCCCCGCATTCTTAAA
>JAHISH010000082.1 GCA_018818365.1 Candidatus Omnitrophota bacterium
CTCAAAAGATCACTACCAATAAAGCGTTTCAGGTTACGGGACTAACTAACAGCACTCCTTACTATTTTGTGGTGCGTAATGCCTCAGGAACCACCCATAGCGGAGGCGATGATGAATCAACCAACACCAACCAAGTCTCTACGACTCCCACCGCGAATGCAAGCGACATACCGCCGACATTCTCAGGGATAGAGCGTGCGTATTGCAATAGCTACAGCGGCTGCGTTGATATAGAATACTCTGCCGCATCAGATCCGAATACTCCTATTACCTACAAAATCTTTGCCTCTACAAACCTGGCAACACTCTTTACCAGCCCTGAATATTCTCCGACGACACCTTCCTCCTCTTATCAGCTATGCGGGTTAACTGACGGCACACTCTATTATTTTGCGGTCAGGGCCAGGGATTATCAAAATAACGAAGAAAAGAATACTCGCTATGAAACCGCTATTCCCTATGGAAACGTTGACCATATTACTATCAGCAGCGCAACCTCAGGCACCGTCGGCACGCCGGTGCTAGTAAAGCTTACTGCCTACTCCTCTGCTGACGACTCCACGCCGGACACTACCTTCTCAGACGCGGTAAAGGTACAGATCGGAGAAATCTCGCCGAGTTACTTCCTCTCCGTCAAAGACCGGGTCACTGAAAACGTCGCGGAGGTGCCGATGAGTAACGGCGTTGGATACTTCACGATTGATTCCCCGATCCCGCAAATAATTAATTTTATAATATCTGGAATCTCATATATACCCTCGGGATTAGGTCAACAGATAGTATTCTCTCCTGCTTCAACGGACTCCAGCGTCACACAATTCGCCCTGGTCTATGATACTAAAGTAAAAGCCGGAAATAATCCTGAAGACGGATCGTGCATTCGTATTTATGCGGTGGATAGTACGGGAAAGACGAAAACCGATTATACCGGGACCATCACCTGGGTAATCAATGATCCAGGCAACAGCTCGATTAGCAAAGAGGTTATTAAAGGAGACGGGGTTTTAAACCCCAACGATTATACATTCGTGGAAACCGATAAAGGAGAAATGGTGCTCCATCTTAAAGATACCGAGCAGGAAGACGTAACGTTCACCATTAATTCTCCCTTCTCATCAAACCCGAGTCTGATTACGATCACCTATTACGGCGTCTCCAAATACCTCCTGGAGGCTGCCGGTCAAACCGCAATTGACGCCAGTACTACCGGAACTCGTATCAAATATATTGCCTATGCTGCCGCTTCAGACGATACTAAACTCGGCGGTTATAGTGAGACCGCACAATTCATTCGCCAAAGCGAAACCAATAACAATGATAGTTCTACCGTCTCACCCTCTTCAATCGAATTCTTAAATGGGAAAGCAGAATTTTACGTAGAGAACTCCGAATATGAGACCGTGGCGTTCAAGCTCCAAGAGATCGCAAACCCTTCTATTGAAAGCGCCAGCACCAACGCGAACTTTGCCTCAAGTGACACCACCGCACCTGATATCAGGGAGGTCGTCGCAGAGACGCCATTTCTTATACATATCTATTTCACCGAAGAGGTGGATACCACCAATGCCCAGATCTCTACTAATTATACCGGTGTCGGCACCATTAACAAGATCTGCTGGTACGGCAATGAGGTCACCCTGCACCTTGCTTCTGCCTTAACTTTAGGTTCTACAACCGAAAGTGTTTCTGTAAACGGAGTCTCCCCTAACGGCATAAAAGACGATAACGGCAACTTTATGGGTAATAAAAACAAAGGATTCACCGTGCCTCATGTAAATTACCAAAGCTCCTCCTACGGTTCAAGCGACTGGCTAGAAATACAGGTCTCACCCTCAACTGTCGCAATCGGAGCTCAAACCGTAAAGGTTATCGTCTATCATAAGAATGCCTGCGGTTATTTAAGCGGCTCAAACTCAATCAATAAAGCTACTGATGTTTCAAGCGTAGGCCTTTCCTATACCAACAGCCAATACCTTTCCAGTCCTCCCAGTTCAACTTCGATGTCCGACGGCAAGTCCGAAGTTACCCTTAACACCGCCTTCACTTCTCCCAGCCAGACCTTTACCGTCACCGCATCCGCGGGAGGCGTCACCTCGGGAAAAGCCACAATCACCTCCCAGTAAAACAAGCACACTTGTGACAATCCCAATATCGCGTTACACTGAGCCTGCTGGTTTTATGCATACCTGCGTAACAATCTGAGTAAAAGTGTTTTGGCTTGGATTCGAGCAGGGCGTTTGCAGGCCGAACGGGCAGGGTTCACCCGCTATACCATGGCAGTGAGAGTGAGGCCGAAACCCGAGTGAAGTTTTGCACGCTGGGCAAAACGAACGTCCCTGCGAGAAACAAGACAAGACACCCAAGCAAACTTTCCCTTGAGTTTCCGAGGTTTTTTACTATACTATTTTTATAAGGGTCATTAACATAACGAGGAGGCAACGATTTCTTCGGTCCAGCGCAAAAGGAAGGAAAAGAATCTCTTCTTAATCTGGGCAACTTTTTTTCTTCTAGTTACTCCCTCTCTCTCTTCTGCCGCAGAAAATACCATTCTTGAAGCGCGCATCCTCAAAATCGATAAAAAGGAATATACCCTCCGCATCAATGCCGGGACCGCGCACAACATCGAAGCCGAGATGCCGGCATTTATCCGGCACGAAGAAGAGAAACTAGGCCCTTTCCCCATTATCCGCGCTGATAAAAAGACTGCCGTGATCAGCTTTCCCGCTGAACATGCTGCCGCACTCAATGTGAAAGACGCCGTACTCATCGAGTGGCCCTCATGGGTATTTGCCAAAGGGATCCGCTCATTTCAGGAAGATGATTTCCGCACCGCCTCAGACTCATTCCGAAAAGTAACTAAGGCGATCTTCGGCCATGAGCCCAGCTATTTCAACCTGGGATTAGCGCTTGCCGCGCAAGAGAAGTACCGAGAAGCCCTGGTAAACTTTCAGGCAGCAGCCAAATATAACCCTTATAATCTCTTTACCGCGCAATTTATCGTAAATACCTCTCTCCTACTTAAAAAAGACCGAGAAGCAGAAAAGAAACTAAAAGAAATCATCGAACGCACAATGCAAGATATTTCTGCGCACCTAAAATTCGGACTTTTGGTCTTAAAGAAGAATGAATTAGAGAGCGCGCTTGACGAATTAACCTTTGTGCGTAACCTTGATACCAATGATATCACAAGCCGCCTGCTTCTTGCCGGCATTTTTCTCATAAAAGGCAATATTCAAAAAGCGAATGAGTATTTTGAAGAAGTACAGATGCGCCAAATATCCGATAAGACGCTGGGGGCCCTGTATTGGGCTATTAAGAGCCGCCTTCTCAAACAAGCCGGCAATGAGCAAGAAGCAGACCAATCAATAGAAAATACAAAACGCCTTGCCCCACAATGGAAAACAGCCTATTCTGCGACTTCTTCTCTGGAAAAACTCCTCGCAGAAGCTGCAGGGCTTCAACTTCTGGAGATCGCTAAGAAAGAATTTGCCGCAGGCGCCCTGCTTGAATTCGCGCAGAGCCAAGTATCCAAAGAAACGGCAGGACGTATCGCAGAGAGCCAAAAGGAATCATCAAGTACCACTCCTGCTGCTTCTAAGAAAAAACCGTATAACCTTAGCGGCGAGGTCGTTCAGACCGTGGAGAATTACAACCGCAATCCTGCCACCTCAAATCCGATCAATGATGTCAACACGGAAACAAACCTAAAGATCAATGCCGATGAAAAAGGCGTATACACCAAGACGGAATTAGACTGGTACTACAACCGCTGGGACCACACCCAATTGGATTATTTCAAGGTAAACATCAAGGACAACAAGAATGATGAGGTAGATATCGGAAAATTCTCCTCGAAGAATTTCGCGGATCTTGTATCTCATCCTACGATTGAACAGGGCGGACGATGGTGGCACCGGTTTACCCGGTCCGCGCATAAAGCCGATTCTTCAAGTCTGCCCGATGATCCTGCAGAATTCGCAGGCGGCTCCGGCCAAAACGTGCCTCCTTCTTTAGGAAACCTTTTCAGCAACGAGTTCATCGACCGCAGATTCTTTAAGACCACGGAAGTCACCGCGCTCTACGGCCGCGCCAAGAAACCCTTGGATCTAACCCAACCGAAAGCCAAGAATGACCGCACCTACGAAACCAGCGGCCAGTTCGAACAATGGGTAAGCGCCCTGCATCTTATGACTAAGCCGACGGATATTACCGAAATAGGCGCATCTTATTCTCTGGTGATCGATAACGACCAAAGCGCCTCGGTAAGCTCCACCACCTACCCGCTCCAGAGCGAGGCCTTCGGTATCGACGGAAAACTGGAGCTTCTGGACGGAAAACTCAAATTCGATAGCGAAGCAGCCATAGGAAATTATGACACCAATATAAACGACGAAGATAAGAACAAGGATGATAAGGCCTTTGCCGGGGGAATGAATTACAAGCCTTTCTCGGAGTGGGAATTCAATTACGACGTCAAAACCATCGGTAAGAATTTCAAGGTAGAGGGCGCCTACCAGACCGAGGATAAGATCACGCATACCTATACGGCAAAATACTCGCGCGCCAAAAATATCCCCTGGACCATACGCACCTTTGATTATAAATTCGAGCCGGCCCATACAAATTTGCAGAAAAGAATATTAATTTTTTAGTTAGAACAGATGGTAAAGGCAAAATACATACACACTTTGATGCGTGTTATAATTGTTTTA
>JAHISH010000001.1 GCA_018818365.1 Candidatus Omnitrophota bacterium
ACGACTTGTTATAGAGGGTAAAACGGATTTCACCACGAAGAGGTACCAATTTCAACAAGGTATAGCGGTTGGTACCGTTTTGCCGGCTTGTTATAGATTTCAAAACGGGGCGTGGCTCAGTTTGGCTAGAGCGCAGCGTTCGGGACGCTGAGGCCACAGGTTCAAGTCCTGTCGCCCCGACCAAATTTTCTGTGTAATAGAATCGAAGCGATAAACTTCCGGCACGCCATTCACGTGCGGTCGTGATCCCGCTTGCGATGAAGGTACGGGCGTGTTCCGCAGCAGGACGCTAAATGCGAAAGCAGATCCATGTGTATTATTCAGGGAAAGTCCAGGGAGTAGGGTTTCGCTTCACCGCCCACGCCATTGCCCGGAAACATGGCGTTGCCGGATGGGTGAAGAATCTCGATGACGCAAGAGTAGAAATAAAAGCTGAGGCCGAGGAAGAGATACTGAAACGTTTTTTGGAAGACCTCAATCAATATTTTTTCCGGAATATTACCGGAAACGAAGTTTCTTGGTCGCCGGCGACCGAAGAGTGCAAGGAATTTAATATTGCCTTCTGATGCGGTATGGGATCTTTTCCGATATTCATTCCAACCTTGAAGCACTTAATGCGGTTCTCCAAGCCTATCAAAAAGAGGCAATAGATTTATATTTGTGTGTGGGCGATATTGTAGGATACGCCGCCAATCCCCACGAATGCATTGAATGCATACACGCGTTGTCAATCCCTGCGGTTGCGGGTAATCACGATTACGCCGCCGCAGATGCCTATTCGGTAGAAGACTTTAATCCTCTGGCAACGCAGGCTCTTTTGTGGACGAGAGAGCTATTGACACCAGGGGCGAAAGAGTATTTGAGCTCTTTGCCCCTACTTTTTAAGGACCAGAATCTTACCATGGTCCATGGCACCGTGGATCGTCCGGAGTCATTTCATTATATGAGGGATGTTTTTTCCGCGCAGCAGTCCTTTTCGGTGCTTACTACTGCGGTGTGTTTTATCGGACATACCCATGTGCCGGGCGTATTCATCCAGCAGCCGGACGGCAGTATCGAGTATTCCCCGCAGGAGAGTATTCATTTGGAAAGAGGGAAGAAGCGGTATCTGGTTAATGTGGGCAGCGTAGGACAGCCGCGTGACGGCAATCCTAAGGCAGCGTACGCAGTCTATGATACCCAAAGCCAAAAGATCGAGATTAAGAGAGTCAGCTACGATGTTCGCGTATCCAGAAATAAGATTATGCGAAGCGGCCTCCCGCAGTTTCTCGGGGAGAGGCTTTTATCAGGAAGGTAGCGATGTCAGAACAGATAAAGAAGAAGATCATGCGTGTACGTGATACGATTCGGGATCATGATTACCGTTATTACGTATTAAGCCAGCCGGGGATCTCCGATAAAGAGTATGACGACCTGATGCGACAGCTTCAGTCGCTAGAGGAGAAGTATCCTCAGTACAGAGCCGACGATTCACCTACGGTACGAGTAAGCGGCGGGATTACGGAAGGGTTCAAAACCGTGCCGCATCGCCAAAAGATGCTGTCTTTAGAGAATACCTACTCTTTTGAGGAAATCAGAGAGTGGGACGCACGGGTGCGTCGGGGATTACCCTCAAAGGAACAAATCGAGTATGTGGTGGAGTTGAAGATTGACGGCGTAAGCGCCAATATTACCTATGAACGAGAGAAACTGAAGGTGGGGGCTACCCGGGGTGATGGGGCGTTTGGCGAAGATGTGACGGCTAATATTAAGTCGATTAGGGCTATTCCCTTGCAGTTGCGGGGGCCGCATATCCCCGCATTGATCGAGATACGGGGGGAAGTCTATATGGAGCGTAAGGAATTTAGTGCGTTAAATCAGGCGCGTCAAGAAAAAGGAGAGCAGATTTTTGCTAATCCCCGGAATGCCTCCAGCGGTTCTCTGAAACTTTTGGATACCGGACTTGTGTATAGCCGTCACCTGTACTTCTTTGCGCATTCCTTAGGGGAATATACAGGAAAGCCGTTGCCTAGTCAGCGGGAGTTTCTCGACAGGCTCACAGAGTGGGGGGTACGTACGAATCCCTATGTGCAGTGTAGTCATGCGATTGAGCAAGTTATTGAGTATTGCAGGCTTTGGCAAGAGAAGCGGGATACCCTTGGGTATGAGATCGACGGAATGGTCATAAAGGTCAATAACTTCAGGCAGCAGGAGCGTTTAGGAGCAACCTTAAAGAGTCCGCGATGGGCAGTAGCCTATAAGTTCCCCGCGCGGCAGGCAACGACGCAGGTGCGCTCAATTAAACTACAGGTCGGAAGGACAGGAGTTATTACTCCTATTGCCGAGCTTCAACCCGTTGAATGCGCGGGAGTCATTATCAAAAATGCGACGCTTCATAATTTCGATGAAATCAGGCGTCTTGATATCAAAGTGGGGGATCGCGTACTTATCGAGAGGGCAGGTGATGTGATCCCTAAGGTCATTAAGGTGGTAGAGAGCCGGGGGAGTATGCAATTCCCGGTTCCTAAGAGGTGTCCGGAGTGTGCGGGCAGTGTCGTAAAAGAAAAAGAGGATGATGTCGCATACCACTGTGTGAGCCCTTTCTGCCCTGCGCAGCTAGAACGCAGGCTATTACATTTTTCTTCCCGTCAGGCAATGGACATCGAGGGAATGGGAGAGAGTGTGGTCAGTCAGTTAGTACGGTTGAATCTCGTGCGTACGGTTGCTGATCTGTATGCGCTTACCGCGGATGACCTTGTACGCCTCCCGCTGTTTAAAGAAAAGAAAATCGAAAATCTCCTTGCCTCGATTGCGCAGAGTAACTCCAGGACGCTTTCTCGCCTGATTTTTGCCTTAGGCATCCGGCACGTAGGAGAGAAGGCAAGTTACGTGCTGGCGCAGCATTTCAAGACGATGGAACGTCTGGTACAGGCAACGCAGGAAGAGCTCCCGCGTATCGATGAAATCGGCCCGGTCCTCTCCCGGTCCATCCTTGATTTTTTCTCTATGCCGCAGACCAAGGATCTCTTGGCGGCGTTAAAAAAAGCAGGGGTTTCTATGCGCGAAGAGGCGCAAGAATCTAAGTCTACTCTTTTACGCGGCAAGACCGTAGTTTTTACGGGCGAGTTGAAAAAGTATTCCCGTTCCCAGGCTGAAAAATTAGTGCGTCGTGCGGGGGGTAATCAGTCGAGGAGTGTCAGTGCGCGTACCGATTATGTCGTCTCAGGCCAGAATCCCGGCTCTAAATACCAGAAGGCCAAGAAACTAGGGGTGAAAATAATCAGCGAAGAAGAATTTTCCCGTTTAATGGCTCCCTAGCCTTGCGGCGTGAAAGGAGAATCTATATGAGCGCAGGATTTCGCACCCCATACGCAAAGATCAAACCGGTCTTACTAGTTACTAGTTGCTTGTTGCTCGTTACTATAGTAGGCTGCGATGCCTTTGTGCGTAAGTTTACCCGTAAGCCTAAGAAACGCGATAGTGCCCCTGAAGAGATGGTCTTGGTCCCCGAGGAATATCGCGGCCCGGATATCTCCCGAGAGGATCTCTACCGAAGGTACTTCTTCTCTTGGAAAGCCGCGCATGATGAGTTGCTGGGTTCGTTAATAGAGAAGCGCAGCGTAAAAAAGCAAGTCGATTGTGTCGCGCAGGCGGTTAAAGGCCTTAAGGATTTACGGCCTCTGTTAGTGGAGGATAGACGGAAAGATTTGGATGCGTATATTGGGGCGCTCAATGATTTAAGTGCGGTGCTTGCGCTCGATATCTATAGCAATGATGCGGTTACCAATCGGCAACGCGCGGAAAGGCTTAAGCGGAAAATCTTACGGGATTTTTCGTATAATAACGTGCAAGAGGATGTGCGATGATCTTAGAGACACTGGTGGTCGGCCCGTTAGAGGTTAATTGTTATATTCTCGCGTCGCAAGAGAATAGTGGCGCACTCCTTATTGATCCCGGGGAGGCAGCGCCCCAGATCCGGCGCATGTTAGACGCCCATGGATTAACCCCCACCATGGTGATTAATACCCATGGCCATTACGATCATATCGGATGCGATGATGTCTTTGGTGTGTCTGTGGTGATACATTCAGCGGATAGCCGGATGTTGAAAGATCCTCGCGGTAATCTCTCGGCACTTTTTTCCCTTCCGTATCAGGTGAATGCTGCGATAAGAGAAGTCAAGGAAGGGGATCGTATTACTTTGGAGGATATTCAATTGGAAGTATTGCATATTCCGGGACATACCCCGGGTGGCATGGCCCTTGTAATGAGGAGCCCCCGTACAGATATTGTCTTTACCGGAGATAGCCTTTTTTGCCAGGGAATAGGCCGTACGGACCTCGAGGGTTCAAGCCACGCGCAGCTGGTGGATGCGATTACGCAAAAACTATTGACGTTACCTGATGAGACGGTCGTGTATCCCGGCCACGGGCCCGCATCTACCATTGGCAGCGAGAAGAAGCATAATCCGTTTTTCTTATGAAGGAGCTTATTGACATCTTTCTTGATTATCTGGCGGTGGAGCGCGGGCTTTCCCGCAATACGGTAATCTCTTACCGGCAAGACCTTGTGCAGTATATGGATTTTTTAGAATCAGGGCATATTGATGCGTTGTCGAAAGTTAGCAAGAACGAGATTACCCGTTTTATGCTTTTTCAAAAAGATAAAGGGATCGCCGCTAATTCTATCGCGCGTCGCCTTGCGGCCATACGCATGTTCCATCGGTTCCTGGCGCGGGAAAAAATCATCCGCAACGATCCCAGTAATCTTATCGACTCTCCGAAGCTTTGGAAGAAGATTCCTGATACTCTTTCCGCAGAGGAGATTGAGGCGCTCTTGGCTGCGCCTAACCTGCGGAAGAAACAGGGCAGCCGCGACCGTGCGATTTTAGAGACACTGTACGCGACGGGCATGCGCGTTTCTGAAGCGGTAACCTTGAAAAAGGACGATGTCAATATGGATATCGGATATTTGCGCTGTATCGGCAAAGGAAATAAGGAACGGGTGATCCCTTTGGGGAAGAAAGCGATTGAGAGCATCAAACGCTATTTGTCATCTTCCCGCATCTCATTTTTAAAAGGGAATGAATCAGAATTCTTGTTTGTCAGCCGGCTCGGGAAGAAGATTTCACGCCAGTCAATTTGGAAGATAATCAAAAAATACGCATCCGATGCTAAGATCAAAAAACCTCTGCGTCCGCATATATTGAGGCACACTTTTGCCACGCATCTTCTTGAGCGGGGAGCGGATCTGCGTTCGGTGCAGGAAATGTTGGGGCATGCGAATATCTCGACGACCCAGATTTACACGCATGTAAACAAGGAGCGTTTGAAGTTAGTGCATCAAAAATTCCATCCGCGTCCGTAGGGGGAAAGTAAAAAATAGAATGAAACAGCGTCTTAAGAGGTTACCTGACCGTGTGCGCGGCCTGATCCGGCTTTGCCGGGATGTGTCGTATTCGCGTAATGTGAATGCCTATCTGGTAGGTGGTTTTGTGCGGGACCTGTTTTTAAAGAGAGAGAATTTTGATTTAGACGTAGTCGTCGAAAGTGATGGGATTGCCTTTGCCGAAGAGCTGGCTACCCGACTTCATGGCAGGCTTACCAGGCACAGGCGTTTTGGGACCGCGACGATTACGCACTCCCATCTTCATAAGATAGACGTCTCTACCTGCCGGAAGGAGTTTTATCCGGCGAGTGCGGATTTGCCGGTAGTAAGCCCAGGGACGCTGCGCGACGATTTATTCCGCCGTGATTTTACCATTAACGCCATGGCAATACAGCTCAGCGGAAGGGGATTTGGGGTGCGTATTGATTATTTTGAAGGGCATGAAGACCTGAAGAGGAAAGTGATCCGTGTCTTGCACCGGAATAGTTTTATTGATGACCCGACCCGGATCTTAAGGGCTATACGTTTCCAACAGCGGTTTGGGTTTTGCCTTGCACCTGCGACAGGCATCCTTCTTAAGAGAGCAGTTTCCGCAGGGATGCTTCTAAAAGTTCATCCGCACCGAGTCCGTGATGACCTTATCTTGCTTCTGAAAGAGAAAAAGCCGTTAGGCTGCGTACAAAAAATAGAGCAATTAGCAGGGTGGGGATTTTTGAGCACGCAGATAAAGATTTCTGCGAAGACACGTTGTTTCTTGAGAATGGTCTCCCGCGAAGCCGCCTGGTGTAATACGCGTTCTACTGCGCGTAAGCCTCTGGAGGAGTGGTTGGTATATTTAATGGGGATACTTGATGCGCTGACTGTTTCACAGGTAAGACGATTAAGTAGGAAGCTTGCGTTACGTAAGGATGAAGAGAGGCGTTTGATTGGTTTCAAGCAGTTTGAAAGGAAAGGCATCCGTGGTTTAATGAAGGAGAATATTCTCCCGGCATCACTTTGGAAAGTTCTCGCACCTTTAAGCAGCGAAGAACTTATTGCCGTAAAGTCTAAATATCGTGACTGCCGAGTACAGGACGACATCAGAGGTCTGCTGGTTCATTCATTCTTCGCTCCTTCTATCCAATCTGCGAACTGCTTTACGAGTTTAGCCAGTTCGTTTGGCTCGGAAGCCAGCATTCTCAGGACAATCGGAAGTTGCTCCAGACCGATGACATCGGACATCG
>JAHISH010000083.1 GCA_018818365.1 Candidatus Omnitrophota bacterium
AATCCACGCTCTTTTATCCGTTCTTCGACCTGCGCCCGTAAACTACCTTCCCCTACGATAAGAAACTGCGTATCCGGGTATCCGCGTAAGATTTTAATTGCAGCCTCCACAAAACAAAGTGGATCTTTCACCGGCTCTAAGCGGCCGATCATCCCGACGACGCGCGCATGCTCCTTAATCCCGAATCGCTTTCGCAGCAATGCCGAATCATGCTCCTGACTACCTCCCCACAAAGACAACTCCAACCCCTGGTAAATAACCGTAAGCTTCTCTTCTTCCGCAACCTTATACCGCAAGAAATCATCTTTCTCTAATTCGGTAAGACAGATGATCATATCGGTCAATCGCACAAGGAGCCGCTCGGTGAAAATACAAAACCCAGTCAAAAACCAACCAAAGTATCCGTAAAAGTTGTGCCCATGCGGCGTATGCACGACCACCGGTACCCCGGCCAGGCGCGCCGCCAGCCTTCCCAGTGCACCGGCCTTGGCAGTATGGGTATGCACGATATCAAATCGTTGCCGACGCAAGAACAAAAAAAGTTTTACCAATGCCACTGCATCACGAAAGAGATTAATATCCCTCTGTAACTGCGGGATACGCACCAATTTTCCCCCAAGGGAAGTGAGGAACTGTTCCGTCTTAATAGTAGGATGGCGCGTCTGCCCAATAATAAGTTGAAGATCGTATTGTGCGCTATCCAAATGAGCATAGAGGTTGCGCAGGATATCAGGTGAGCCTCCCCAATCCAACCGCGTGATGATATGCGCGATCTTTATCTTACGATTACTTGAAGCAACCATAAACAATATCAGTTTGAATTATTATACAAACATCATTATCTCTCCGGCATAGATGCGCAATGTCTGCTTAAAGCGTGCATTAGGAATTTTTCGGCACCTTAAAACATGGTTTCTTAGTGCACGAGGAATTACGGCGAACGGAGTATATTTTCAAAACGTAAGCCTCTCCGAGAGAAAGCCGCAAACCGAAGTGCACGGCGAAAAATTACAGCACGCGCAAAGCAACATTGTGCATCAAATAATTACCAGTAAAAATCATTGCGTTTGTATTAATACCGGTACAACTCCGTACACCGCAGGCAGACCGGAAACACCTTCTTATTACGCAGAAGACTGCGGTACCGTATCGCCTCCTCTGAATTCCAAATCTCCGAAAAACCCTTGGTCCTTATATTCCCAAATGAATACCTAAAATTAAGGCACGGCCGCACTTCTCCGTCCGGAAAAATATAGGCGACAATCCAAGGGCTCACGCAGCGGCCGCCATAATCAAAAGACTTCTCTGCGATATTACGGTAATACTTTAAAATCTCATCCTTGGAGAAACGAGGATACACCTCAACACTAAAAGCATGCTTAAGAGAAGCTATTCTTTCAAATTCTTCGTTTAAGCTCTCTGGGTCTATCCCGGGGTCAAAGACAAACCCCTCCCACGCACGCCCGTCAGTGGCCAGGAGAGATGCGCAGTCACGTTGCTTCTCTATAAGCTCTTTATTGAGGAATACTAAATGGTGGAAGGTCAACGAATCAGCCCCTGTCTGACCTGCGACCTCGATCATCTCAGATAAGAACGAGTAGTTCTGGCTATTGATGGTACACTGGATATTCACCAGAGGCCTCGTGGTTTTACGCTCTTTCTTGTGCCGTTGGATCTCGGCAAGCCCCTGCATGATCCTTGAAAAAATCCCTTGCTGCCCCCGTATGGCATCATGGCGCTCTCCTGCGCCGTCTAAAGAAACATTCAGCTCGTCAAGGCCACTTTTGACAAGCGATCCTGCAACTTCTTTTAACATCGTGCCATTGGTAACCATTAAAGCGTGTAATCCCTTCTTCTTGATATACTCAATAAGCTCGATACAATGAGGATATAAAAGCGGCTCCCCTCCAAAAAGTGTAATATTCGGCTTAAAACTACTGATACTATCAATAAGCCCCCTTAACTCTTCTTTCTCAAGCTCCTTACCTATATATAGGGAGTCATCACTCCTGGTAACCCCTTTATCACCCCACTGTCCGCACATATGGCAGTGTAGGTTACAGCGGTGCGTTAAGAATAGGGTGATTGATTCAGGGAAACTACTTCTGCCGTTTCGGGCGTAATAAGACATATTCGCTAAGAACCTTTTCCCGAAAACCTTTAACGCGTATCGTGGCTGCCGCAAGGCCTTGAAAAATAATCTTCTGATATTACGCCGCGGAATCATTGAAAGACACTCCTGACTACCTGCACCATCTGCGCAAGAGTATCGCAAGAGACCAACGGATGCACCGGAAGAGTCACCAAACTCCTGGCAAAAAAGTTGGCTTGAGGAAATTCTTCCCTTGTATATCCAAGGTCCAGAAAATGGTGCAAAGGAATGCGATACATCGGCGAGGTTTCAATCCCAATATTACCCATCTTCTTCTCTATTTCCTGTTTTTTCTTTTCATCGCTGACCATTACCGGGAAACGGTTGAATGCCGGGAAGCTATGTGCGGGGATCTGCGGCAAGCGTATTGCTTCTATTCCGCGTAATTCCTTCACGAGAAACATTCCGTTCTCATTTCTCCGGCGAGAGAATTCATCGATCCTACGGAACAACTCAATTCCTAATCCGGCCTGAAGACCGGTTATCCCCTCTACCAGAATATCTTCAGGGGGGGATTGTTCTTTAAACCAAGACAATACTGGTGAAAATACCCCATATACGAATGGCCTTACGCAAAGACTCAAGGCAAGAAGTTTTGCGGCAAGCACACTTTCTTTTAAGCTACCCGGCCGTTTAAGATATTTCTTCGCTAACTCATCGACTTTGGCATTAAGTGGCGAAGAGTGTACTGCCACTGCCCCGCCTCCATAAAGAGGGATATTCTTCCCTCGATTAAAACTAAAGATGGCGGCTCCGGAGAAACTTCCTACGTGCCTGGTCTCCACCTTGCTTCCCAAAGCCTGACAGGAATCTTCAATAAGAAAGACCTCTTTAGGCAGCGCAGTAGTAAACGTTTCAATGCCCTTCACGGGGATACCAAACATATGCACACAGACGACCGCAAGGGTATCTGCAGTCACGCGCGACAATATTTTCTGCAAATCAATATTAAAATCATCTAAAGAAATATCGCATAGTACCGGCTTGAGGCCGGCACGCTGTGTTGCGGCAACCACCCGTTCTGCCGTATACGCGGGGATGATCACTTCTCTACGTCCGGACTGTCTCGCTAATGCCTGAAGGAGCAGATATAATGCCGATGTCCCGGAGTTAGTCAGCCATAAAGATGAGGCAGAGATATAGTCAGCCAGAACCGCTGAGAAATCGTCACGGTTCTTTTCAGGATCCCGCGCACGTGCGCTGCCTATTTCCTTAATACGTAGGGGGCAGGCGACAATCGGTATTCTAGAGAACATTTTTCTCCACCTTCATCATAATGATCGGGGCATAATAGGCAATAAAAGAACCAAGGGGTTGCTTCTTCACGATATGAAGACCTAACCCCTGAAGTGCCTCTGTTATTTCTTTAAGCGTATATATTTTAAGCGGCAAATTCTTGACGGTGGCGTCATAATAAGGAGCCAGGCGGTATTTAATCGCAAGCAACGGGTTGGCGGCATTGCGGAAATCAAAGATCAAAACGCCTCCGGGCTTGCAGACGCGCTTCATTTCAGATAAGGTGGCCAAAACCTCTCCAACCGTAGCCATATTAAAGAATACGTTGATGCAGACCACCGCATCAAAATACGCATCCGGATACTCTATCTTTTTTGCATCACAAGAAGCTATAGTAATAGTGCGCGATCCTGTGGATTCTATCTCTTTCTGCAATTCGTTAAGCCGCACACAGTCTTGATCAATCCCCCAAAGTTGAACCTGCGGCAGCATCTTGGCAAGGGCACGCAAGAATAACCCTTCACCGCATCCTACTTCCAATATTCTTTTGGCATCGGGAATCCCCTGGCACAGAGAGAGCGCGTGACGACGGATAAGGCCTTGCCAATAACCGGAAGAATACTTCCCTCTTTCCCCGGGCTTAGAAAAAAGACGGTGTAAAAAACAGTATAGTGCGTTAAGCATTTATATCAAGTTTCTCCTTATCCCCCAGATGCAATTCTTCGGGGAAGACCTTA
>JAHISH010000084.1 GCA_018818365.1 Candidatus Omnitrophota bacterium
GAAACACCTGATCGTGGTTAAGTAGCCGTTTGTTCATAGACAGGCGTTACCTTGGTCCAGACGGACTTAAGGCAGGAAAAAAAGCAGAGAAAAAAGGAGGAAGATCATGAATTTAAGCAGGCCGAATGCAAATGATGCAACCGGGACCTTTAACCGCTCCAAGAATGTGGTGCCGGGCTCGGGTATCTGTTCACGATGCGTCGACGGGTGTAAAGGCAATTGCGAGGTTTTCAGGTCCGCATTCAGGAGTCGGGAAGTAGTCTACCCCGGCCCTTTCGGGGAAGTGACTGCCGGAGCAGATAAGGATTATCCGGTGGATTACTCGCACCTGAACATGCAGGGGTATGCTTTAGGCGCGAAAGGGCTGCCCCAGGATGCGGTGGGCAATCCCGATAACACCAAATTTCCGGATGTGGATACGCAGGTCCAGTACGGCTGGAATTCCAAAATAAAAATGAAAGCCCCTATTTTTACCGGAGCGCTCGGTTCGACCGAGATCGCCAGAAAAAACTGGGAGCATTTTGCCGTGGGAGCGGCCATTTCGGGTATTACCCTGGTCTGCGGCGAGAATGTCTGCGGTATCGATCCGGGATTGGAGCTGGATAGTAAAGGTAAGATTAAAAGTTCACCGGACATGGATCGCAGGATTGAGACATACAAGAGGTTCCATGAAGGATACGGCGAAATTCTGGTGCAGATGAATGTGGAAGATACGCGTCTAGGGGTTGCGGAATACGTGCGCAAAAAACATGCCTTGGAATCCATAGAACTGAAGTGGGGACAGGGCGCCAAGTGTATTGGAGGCGAGATAAAAGTAAAAAGCCTGGAGCGGGCGCTGGAGTTGAAGAAACGCGGGTATATCGTTACGCCTAATCCGGCGGAAGAGGCGATCCAGAAGGCGTTTGAAGATGGCGCAATAAAGGAATTCGAACGTCATTCGCGCTTAGGCTTTGTTTCAGAGGATTCGTTTATGGCCGAGGTCAAGCGCCTGCGGGATCTCGGGTTCAAACGTGTTACCCTTAAGACCGGGGCCTACTCTATGCGCGAATTGGCTATGGCGATCAAATATGCCTCTTTGGCAGAGATCGATCTGTTGACCATTGACGGCGCGCCTGGCGGGACAGGGATGAGCCCCTGGAGGATGATGGAGGAATGGGGTATTCCTACCTTTTATTTGGAAGCGCTGACCCATGAATTCTGCCAGAAATTATCTAAGAAAGGGATGCGTGTCCCGGACATAGCCATTGCCGGAGGTTTTTCTAACGAAGACCATGTCTTCAAAGTCATCGCCATGGGCGCTCCCTATGTCAGAGCAGTCTGTATGGGCAGGGCATTGATGATTCCGGGTATGGTGGGGAAAAATATCGGCGGCTGGATTAAGGAAAACAAGCTTCCGGTTACCGTGTCCGAGTACGGTAAGACGGAGAAGGAAATATTCGTCTGTTATGAAGAGTTGGCTGAGAAATACGGAAAAGACATAAAGAATATACCTTTGGGGGCATTGGGGGTATATTCTTTTGTCCAAAAGATCAGGGTCGGCCTGCAGCAGTTGATGGCCGGAAGCAGGAATTTCAGGCTCGCCACCATTTCTCGCAAGGATCTGATGAGTCTGACCGAGGATGCGGCGAAAGTCAGCGGTATTCCCTACGTTATGGATGCCTACCGTCAGGAGGCAGAGGCGGTTCTTAACGGCAAGGGAAACGGTAAATCCCAGAATCATCTCAATCACCGTCGGTCAAAAGTAGCGGTAGGGAGGTAGCCATGGAACGCAAAGGACTATGCAGTACCTGTGTAGAGGTCCAGACCTGCATCTTCAGTAAGGATCCGCCTGTGTGGCAGTGCGAAGAATTCTCCGACGCTAACCATGCGCCGACCAGCTTTAAACAGGCCAAGACAAAAAGGGCGGTTTCCCGCGCAGCAGCGACTGAAAGCGAATAGGGGATACCCCCGTAAGTCAGTAAGAACCAAAGACAAGGCGTCCGTAATTCCGATGAGAAAAAAAGGACGCCTTATCTTTTTGTAAGGATGGTCCGCTGCCTGTGTAATGCCCATTTTCTATTGACCGGTGAAAAAAATATGCTATACTATGTCCTCAATTGTATCCTTTATAAGATTACGGAGGAGATTATGGCAAAGATAGAGAAAGTGTGGGCACGGCAGATACTTGATTCACGCGGTAATCCTACGGTAGAAGTTGATATCGTTTTAGATAAAGGGATCCTCGGCCGCGCCGCAGTCCCTTCAGGGGCTTCGACAGGAGAGATGGAAGCCCTTGAGTTAAGAGATGGAGATCAAAAGGTATACTTAGGTAAGGGGGTAAGTAAAGCGGTGGGAAATGTCAATTCGGTAATTGCTTCAAAATTAAAGGGTTTAGATTGTGATTTCGAAAAGATCGATACCTTGCTGCTTGCACTGGACGGTACCGAGAATAAATCAAAACTCGGGGCAAATGCCATCCTGGGTGTTTCTATGGCGGCGGCGAAGGCGCAAGCCCTGGTGACACAACAGCCCCTCTATGAATTCCTGGGAGACGATCAGGCAAAGATACTCCCGGTGCCTTTAATGAATGTACTCAACGGCGGGCTGCATGCGGATAATAACCTTGATATCCAGGAATTCATGATTATGCCGGTCGGTGCGCCGAGTTTTAGCGAAGCATTGCGTTATGCCACCGAGATATTCCATACCCTCAAAGCAATTCTCAAATCCAAGAAACTCTCTACCTCCGTCGGTGATGAAGGCGGTTTTGCTCCCAGTTTGCAGAGTAATGAAGAAGCGCTGACCTTGCTTATCGAGGCTATTGAAAAAGCAGGGTATCGGCCCGGTAAAGACGTGTTCTTAGCATTAGACTGCGCGGCCAGTTCGTTTTATCAGGATGGGGCGTATCAGTTCGATGGCGGGAGAAAAGATTCTGCCGCATTGATCGCGCTGTACGAAAATTGGCTGGGAAAATATCCGGTTGTCTCCATAGAAGACGGGCTGTCGGAGCATGATTGGGCGGGGTGGAAAGAGATGACCGAAAGACTCGGGATGCGCCAGCAGTTGGTAGGAGACGATATTTTTGTCACCAATCCTAAAATTTTCAAAAAAGGCATTGCAGAAAAAATTGGAAATGCTATACTAGTAAAAGTCAATCAGATCGGAACTCTTTCTGAAACACTCCAGGCAATCGCTATTGCCAAGAATAACAAATACAAGGCAATCATTTCTCACCGCTCCGGTGAGACCGAAGATACGACGATCGCCCATTTAGCGGTGGCGACGGGTGTCGGGCAGATAAAGACCGGATCGTTGTCCCGAACCGATAGGGTCTGTAAGTATAACGAACTCTTACGGATCGAAGAGGAGTTAGGCACGCGTGCGGTGTATGCAGGGACCCTCTGGAAGTAGTAATGCTGCCGATTATAAAAAAAGCTTTTTGGTTTTTAGGGTTTGGTATTTTTCTTTTGATTGTTTTCTTCCCCGGCTATACGAAGGTGCAGGAGTTGAAGGAGAAGAACCGCGATTTAGAGAGTAAGGCCAAAGAGTTAAAGATAGAGAACGTTCTTTTACAGGAAGAACTCAAGCGTATCGAGCATGACCCTTTGTATCAGGAGAAGCTCGCCCGGGAAAAGATGGGGGTGGTCAGAAAAGGAGAGATCCCCGTTAGGATAATCCCTGAGAGGGAACGATAGCATTGTTTTCGCATGTGCAGTAAGAACAAGAGTTCTTTGTTATAGATAGGAAGATATCGCGGGGTGGAGCAGCCTGGTAGCTCGCAAGGCTCAATGGACACAAAGCTCACAGCAGATATTGCGGAATCAGCAGTAACAACTGAACTTCTCAAAAGAGGATTCAGGGTGCTGCAGCCTATTGGCGATCGACTTGCCTATGATTTGGCGGTCGAACGCGATGGGTATTTGCTACGCCTCCAGGTGAAGAGTGCTTGGTTTAACGCGAAAGACAAGAGTTATATTGTTGATTCGCGCAGGACCAAAACTAATCGCCGGCGCATGCTGAGGCAGCGTTATGGAGAGCGCGACTTTGATTTTGCAATTATCTATCTTGCCGACGTGCACGTGTTCTACGTAATGCCACTATCTGTTTTCTCTAACTACGAAAGTACCATTACTTTTGTGGAGACAGAGAAAAGGCAGCGTAGACCGAAGTCAGCAATGTATAGAGAGCAATGGGATTTGTTGTCTAATGGGCTCCTCGGCCGGAGACGGCCGAAGGATAGTCTGTCAAATTCGGTGAAGCCCTTGACTTCAAGGAGTCAGAGGTAATACCGAGCCAAGGTCCGCAGTTCTTGTGGACAAGGTGTAGAGACTAAACGGCAGATGTCCTACAAAGTGTAGGATGAAGAGATAGTCCAGACTACAAATCCGCTTTAGAAATAAGGCGGAGCAGTGTAAACTGCAGTAGTATGCATAACCTTGAGGTCGCAAGTTCAAATCTTGCCCCCGCAACCACATAATTCTCTCGAACTTAAAGTAGAGAGATAAATTTAACCCTGATTAGCAAGACTAGTCAGGGTTATTTTTATATCCGCACGTGTCAAAGAGTTAGGGCATTAATTTTGATACCACTTAGAAGTTGCCAATGCTATCACGAAACTTTCTTTATGGGATTTGGGGGTTTCCGGGAAGACGTTTGCTTGCACAAAAGACCGTAGGGAGAACTTCCTTGAATATTTAGAGATGATTGATAAAGATCAGATCGATGTTACATTTCTGCATACAATATCTACCAAGTTTAGTCCGTCGTCAAGAAAGCGGAAAAAGAAAGTTGAACCCGAGGAGCCGGAGAAAGGCAATCCGGACGACTCCATCTATTACAATTGTACCGTAACGCTGTCCAAATATCATGTTATCGCCATGTTTGATGATAAAGCTGAGCGGATGGAAAAGGTTGTTGAGGCAATCGCCCATGGAGTAGTGAAGACATGGAAAGAAGAAGGGAATCAAGGTAATAAAATTAACACTAAGTGTTAATAATTCTCTTGACAGACAGACGATATGGATATATACTTTAGTAGTGATAAGCTTATGGCGATTTTTAACGATGAGAGCAAGTTGAGGCGTAAATATGGGCAACTCACCGATAAAATCCAACAAAGAATGGCTGAGCTCCGTGCAGCCAATAGCTTATCAGAAATTTCCCAATTCCCTCCTGCGCGTTGTCATGAGCTAAAAGGTTCTTCCAAAGGAAAATTCGCGGTTAATGTGAGTAGTAATTATAGGCTAATATTCGAACCCAGCAATGATCCTATTCCAGTTAAAGAGGATGGGGGTA
>JAHISH010000085.1 GCA_018818365.1 Candidatus Omnitrophota bacterium
ACCTAAATGCGCAGACCGCGGCGCTGGGATTATCCCATTCGGAAGTGCGGCGTAAAATGATGGATTTTTCTTCACGCAGCCGGGGTATCGAGAATTTTACCACGGCAGAGGATATGGCTATCTTTTTGGAGAAGTTATATCATGGGCAGATGCTTGCGGAAGAGGCAAGGGATACGTGTTTAGAGTCTCTTAAGAACCAAAGGATCAATGACCGTATCCCTGCACGACTGCCTTCTGGGACGATTGTCGCGCATAAAACCGGTTTGGAACGCGGGGTATGTCACGATGTCGGAATAATCTTTGCGCCCTATGCGGATTTCTTGGTAGTGGTGTTGACCAAAGGGGTAAAAACAAGCAAACCTGCGAAGGAATTCATTGCGTCGGTTGCGGCGCATGTGTATAATTATTGGGATGGATCGTAAGGAGAGTCGAGGGATGCTGAAAAAAAGCGTATTTTCTATGATCGCGGTATTCTGTGCGTTTTCTTTGTGCGGTTGTTCCGTGCTGGAGAAGGCGCGCCGGGTGGACTCTCTGGAATATGAGGTCGCAATGCTTAAAGAAAGATTGGCGGCGCTACAGAAAGATAAACGCCAAGAGAAAGAGCGTATTGTCTCTGAAAAAGAAAAAGAGCTCACCGAACTTGAAAAGGCTAAGCAAGATTTAGAGAAGTCTCTTCAGAAAGAGGTCTCTGAGTATAAAGCAAAACTGCAATTGACCGAAAGGGGCCTGGTGATTACGTTTCTTTCGGAAGTCTTCTTTGATTCGGGGAAAACCGTACTACGTCCTGACGGCAAAGAGACGCTTCTTAAGGTAACGGAGGTGTTGAATGCAGATATAATTTCTTCATCAATTACTATTGAAGGGCATACCGATAATGATCCGATTAAATACTCCTATTGGAAATCTAACTGGGAGTTGTCTTCGACGCGGGCCTTGGCAGTATTGCATTATCTTGTTGATGAAGGCAGGGTGAGCCCAGAGCGGCTTTGTGCAGCCGGATACGGAGAATATTGGCCGGTAGTAGAAAATAACTCCCCGGAAAATAAGCAAAAGAACCGAAGAGTAGAAATCGTCATACTTCCCCAAAAACTTAAGAAAGTAAGAGAATGATATCGTATCGTATACGCATGCGCGAGGAAACAGTATGAAACGCGTCCTCTTATTTGTCCTGCCTATCCTTATTATTGTGACCACCGTCTTCACGTTCTTTGGCATCATCCAGGTTGCCTTTGAAAAAGAACGGCTGCTTGATGATCTCAAGAGAAAGACCCGCTCTGTCGCAGAGAGCATGGAGCTTTCGGTCAAACACGCGCTTCTCTCCGGGAACCGCAAAGACGCCAATTACCTGGCAGAACGATTCCAGGCACGGGAGAGGTTTCAGGGGTGCGTGATCTATGATGCGCAAGGCAAGGTTATCGCTATTACTCCCCGTTTTGAATCGTGGAAGGAGAAAGAAAAACCGTACCTTCGGTCTCTGATCGAGCATAAATTGACTCGGGGGGAGCCGGAACAGTTTCAGGAATTATCCGTCTATAGCTATATACTTCCTATTCTAAACGATGACGGTACCACGCTAGGACTGGTAGAGATTATCCATGATACGGCGTATGTCTTTACGCGCTTGGGTGCGCTATGGCGGGGTATCAGTATTACTCTGATCATCCTGGTGGTTTTGATTCTATTGATCACTTTTTTGATTCAAAGGCATATTTTTGTGACGCCGGTGCAACGGCTTACCGAATGGTTCCTGCATTTTCAGAAGGGGGAGACCAATGAGAAACACCCCATTAAGGAAAAAGGGGTACTAGGCAGGTTGGCGAATGAAGTCGAACAGATTGCCTTAAGCTTGCGGGTGGCTCGCCGTAGCATCTCTGATGAAGCGCAAGTGCGCCTGCAGAAGGAAGATCTCTGGACAGAATCAAAACTGCGCAATTTTATCCATGCCAAACTCGGAGAGAATGAGTTTTTTGTTGTTTCCAATAGAGAACCATATATGCATGTGATAGACGAAGAGATGGCGAAGCCGCAGTGTGTGCGTCCCGCAAGCGGGGTAGTTACCGCGTTGCACCCTATTCTTTGCGCCTGCGGGGGGATGTGGGTTGCGCACGGCAGCGGCAATGCCGACAAGAAATTTGTTAATTCCAAGGATAAGCTCGGAGTTCCTTCTGACGATATCCTGTATATTCTTAAACGGGTATGGCTTAACAAGGAAGAAGAAGCAGGGTATTACTTTGGATTTGCAAATGAGGGGCTCTGGCCGCTTTGTCATATTACCCACACGCGGCCGATATTCAGAGAGACGGATTGGCAGATGTATAAGAAGGTAAACCAGAAGTTTGCCGATAGTATTATTGAGGAATTGCCTACGCAAAGCCCATTTATCTTTATCCAGGATTATCATTTCACCCTTCTTGGGAAAATGATTAAAGAACGACGTCCCGACGCCACTATTGCCCTCTTCTGGCATATCCCGTGGCCAAATCCGGAGATATTCTCTATCTGTCCCTACCAGGAAGAAATTTTGGAGGGGATGCTGGGATGTGATTTAATCGGATTCCATGTGCAGAATCACTGCAATAACTTCCTTGATACGGCAAACAGGCTTCTGGAGTCGCGTGTGGATACAGAGAAATTTAGCGTGGTGCGTTTCGGCAAGGAGACCTTTGTGCGTAGTTTTCCCATTAGCGTGAATGGGTATAGTACGCAAACGGACAGAAAGAGCGAGCCGTTGCGTCAGGTCAAGAAGATCAAGGAGGAATTCGATCTGCAAGATAAGATTGTGGTAGTGAGCGTCGATAGGATCGATTATACCAAAGGCCTTATCGAGCGGGTATTGGCGATTGACCGGTTTATTGAGAAATATCCCCACTATAAAAAGAAGGTGGTCTTTATACAACTGGCGGCTCCTAGCCGCACACATATTAAGCGGTATCACGATCTTATCTCTGAAATCGACGAGTTGGTGGAGAAAAAGAACTGGAAGTATCTTGAGGGATCGTGGAAGCCTATCATATATCTTAAGAAACATTTTTCGCCCGAGGATATTTATCCCTATTATCTTCTGGCAGATATCTGCATTGTCAGTTCTCTTCATGACGGGATGAACCTGGTATCGAAAGAATATGTCTCCTGCAAGAAAGATTTAAGCGGGGCGTTGATCTTAAGCCAGTTTACCGGCGCCAGCCGGGAATTAACGGGGGCAGTCTTAATTAATCCCTATTCAATCGAAGAATTTGCTGATAAAATACGCTATACGATTGAGATGCCTTTAGATGAGAAGAAAAAACGCATGGAGAACATGCGTAGGCAGGTCTTGGAACATAATATTTACCGTTGGGCGGCAGATATTGTCAATGAGTTAGTGGCCCTGAAGAAAATATAAGGGGATTCATGGCGCGCCATTTGTTTAGAATCTGGAATTCGTTTTTGAAAGAGGTGGATGATAAAAAGGTATTTTTTTTTCTTGATTACGACGGAACACTTGCGCCCATCGTGGATACGCCAGAAAAGGCGCTTCTTTCGCAAGAAACAAGGGAATTGTTGCGTCGCGTCGCCGTGTGTTTCGAGAATAAACTGGCTATTATAAGCGGACGGGCATTAGAAGATGTGAAAAAACGAGTAGGGCTCTCAGGTATTGTGTATGCCGGTAATCACGGATTGGAGATTGAGGGGCCGCAGATTACGTACGCACCCTTCGGTCTTACGCGATATCGAAAGACATTGGAGAAGATCAAGGATGCTTTGGCTCAGCAGCTTTCTTTTATTGAAGGGGTTTTGATCGAAGATAAAGGGTTAACGATTTCCTTGCATTATCGTAAGGTTAATGCCCAAGAGGTGTCCCTGGTAAAGACGCTGTTTGGCGAAATAACCTTATCGGCAGTGGTCAAGGAACAGATTCGGGTAAAGCCGGGGAAGATGGTCTTGGAGATCCGTCCACCGGTGCAATGGGATAAAGGGAAAGTGGTGCTGTG
>JAHISH010000086.1 GCA_018818365.1 Candidatus Omnitrophota bacterium
AGCGATGTCTGTTGCGCAATCGCTTTTAAATTCACATCAGGAACCAATTTAATCTTACGGGTGTGTACTTTCAGGATTGCTTCACGGCCGGCAATATCTGGCAGATGCACGGTAATCATGCGATCGAATCTCCCCGGACGAAGAAGTGCCGGGTCCAAGGTATCGGGGCGATTTGTTGCCGCAATAAGAATCAGTCCCCTTTCGGTGTCAAACCCGTCCATCTCTACCAAAAGCGCGTTAAGGGTCTGTTCTCTTTCATCGTGTCCGCCGCCAATGCCGGAGAATCGAAGGCGCCCCACCGCATCGATCTCATCAATGAAAATAATAGCCCCTTTGCCGGAGACTTTTGCTGCTTTGCGGCCTTGGTCGAATAAATCTCTGACCCTGCTGGCACCGACTCCGACAAACATCTCCACAAAGTCAGATCCGGAGATGCTAAAAAACGGCGCCTCTGCTTCTCCGGCAACTGCTTTTGCAATAAGAGTTTTTCCGCATCCGGGAGGACCCACTAACAAGACTCCTTTAGGGATCTTTCCACCAAGTTTCTGGAATCGTTTAGGATCTTTAAGGAATTCTATGACTTCTTGCAGTTCTTCGCGTGCCTCATCAATCCCGGCAACGTCGTTGAAGGTGACTTTTTCTCCTTCTTTATCGCTATGTACCTTAGGACGCACTTTCCCGAAGGTCATAATACGGTTTCCTAACTGCTCTCCGCGATTTGCCATCCATAACCAGAAAAGGATCAAGAGGATTACTCCGCTGAGATTGATCAGGAGGCTCCCTAAGAACGAAGGCATCTTCACTTCAAACGAGATCCCACTCTGCCTGATCAGCGATAATAATTCGGTATCGTTATCAGGGATATAGACGAAGAAGCGCAAATTGTCATTCATTTCCCCTTCCATTTTATTCTCAATCTTTACCAGATGTTTGATCTGGTCGGGGGATTTCTTAAGTATGTCATAGAATCTGCTGTATTGCCATTCAAGCGGGACTCCGGTCAAGGAGACGTTCCAGGCGTTGAAGAACAAATAGAAGAGAAAGATGACAAGTATCCATCCGAAGGGGATACGTTTAAACGATTTAAACCGCTTTAATTTTGGGAGTTCTGCTTTTGGCATAGGTTTTCCTTTGCATTAGAATTTGTTAAGGGATTCTATACTTTCTTGGCCTAAAAATTCCGCCTTTAAAAGCGCGGATGAGTTGCGGACGCTTTAAGAATTCCTCTTTGCGCAACCTCCGGCTTTAGCCAGGAAGGATTCATTATATATATAAATATATGCAGAATCAAGTGTTATGTTTTTGTTTGTTTCGAGCAGAAGTGTAGGCAGCTTTTATTCTTGATAACGCAGATGCCTTGCGGAAGGTCCACTATAGAATTTTCTGGCCGGTTATGCAAGAGATCTTCTATTTCTTTGATATGCTGAAAGTCGATACGGCGGGTATCTCCTTTGAGCCGTGTGATCGCTGTCCGAAGGACTATGCGTTGTAAGGCAATATGCATATTTTTTAGTTTTTGCACGTTAAGCCGCGTTGCGGAAGGCATACGCGTAAGCTGCTTCTGCGCACTCTGCGCAAGATAGTCGTAATCGGAGGAGACCGTCTCCGCCAGGTTTGCTAATGCCTCCTTTATATTACGGTTGTAGTCTTTGGCAAGAGCAGGGATAAGAGTATTACGTAACCGATTTCTCAGAAAGATATTTTTCGAGTTTGAACTATCACGACAGGCGGTTATCCGTTTTTTCTTTAGGAAACGTTCAATATCAGCTCTTTTTACTTCAATCAGCGGCCGAATAATACAAAACCCCGATATGTATCGTTTAGGAGCAATTGCGCTTAATCCATGTAACCCTGCTCCTCTGAGTATGCGCATCAATACGGTCTCTGCCTGGTCATCAAGGGTATGCCCAAGCGCTATTTTATCTGCCTTAATTTGTTTTGCAACGTTGAAAAAAAAGCGTAGCCGCTCTCTCCTCCCTGCTTCTTCAAGGGAAGAATTCTGTGTCGATCTCTTTACTGCAACACGTTTTACGGTAACCGGAATATTAAGTCTGCGGCCGAGAGTTTCTACAAATTGGGCATCGTGGCCGGACTCCCTTCTGAGCATATGATCAAGATGCGCGATGTGTAGAGTAAGCGTAAGGTTCTTTTGTAGGGAATGGAATGCATACGCCAGTGCAACGGAGTCAGGTCCTCCGGATACGCCTAAGAGGACGGTTTCTTTATGTCCTACCAGCTGATAGCGCTTGATGGTGGAGTTGACTTGTTGATAAAACATGAGCGGTGTAATTTCCTTGCGGGACAATAGTAAGCTTGGGAAGAAAGATTAGAGTATGCCTGCGGTAAAATATTTTAATGCCAGAGGGCCGGCAATCTGCAATGCCTGTTTGGAGATTCCCATGGAAAGAGATAAGATTTTCCCGACGAGCTGAAACGGCAGCGCGAGCAGACCTCCGGTAGTCGCGCAGCCGGAAACAAATAAACTAATCCCCACTATAAAACAAAAAAAAGTGCTGCGCTGTAATAGTCGGTTAATCTTACTCTCCTTTTCTCTCCGTTACCATGCGCATTTCTGCCCTGACATCATTTACTAAATCGACGGGGAACCAACGGATCCCATCCTCGAAAATGTTAGGACAAATCCAAGTTTTTCCTTCTTCAATATCAAGCACTATCGCAGGCATCTTACTTTCGTTTCTATAATAAGGGATTTTAATAATATAACGTCTGGTGGAAGACGGTTGGGACATTTTTGCTAAATCTATCTTTGACCACTCTGGTCTTTCTTCTTCAATATCACGGCATTTCCAAACTATTCCTAATTTGCTATCCAGTATTAAAACCGGGATTTTTCTTATGATTCCTGCGCTATTAGGGGAGCTTTCGGGCAGGACTATTACGTATCTGCCGTTTTCCAATTCAAATTCCGGAATATGTTGCGCAAAAG
>JAHISH010000087.1 GCA_018818365.1 Candidatus Omnitrophota bacterium
ACTTCCCGGAGAAAAGAACCCGCAGGGCCGTCTTAAGGCCGATGAATATTTGCGTATTCAGGATTTCTGTTTTGTGGCAGGCGATGCTGCGTCTTTTATTCATCACACGAAGCCGCTTCGCATGGGGGTCCAATTTTCTATAATGCAAGGTAGGCTCGTTGCGGAGAATATCGCGCAGCACATTCGGGGAAAGAGTCTCAAGAAGTTTATTCCTTCTGATTTTGGGTATATTGTTCCTATGGCGAATAACTATTCATGCGGGGAAATATTGGGTCTGCATATTAAGGGAAGACTCGCAACGTTTTTACACTTTATGATGTGTCTATATCGTTCTCGGGGGCTCAAAAATAGAGCGGAGATTATTCGCAGCTTTATCAAAGGGGGATCGCGATGAAAGACTGGGGGATTCTGGTCTTGAGGGTTTCTTTAGGGGTAATGTTTTTTGCGCATGGACTGCAGATTGCGTTGGGAAAGATGGGAGGGCCGGGTCCTGAGAAATTCTCCCAGTTTATCGCAAGCCTGGGATTTACTCCTGCGCTTATCTGGGCATATGTGGCAGGTTATTCGATATTGATCGCAGGAGTATGTCTGGTCCTGGGGATCTTTTCTCGGCTTGCCTGTGTGCCGCTTGGTATTTTTATCCTTGTGGCGATGTTCAAAGTGCATTGGAGCAAAGGTTTCTTCATTACCAATGGAGGTTACGAATATAATTTCATAATTCTCTGCGCATTGATTGCGCTTATGTTCTTAGGGGACGGAACATTAAGCATTACGAAAAAATAGAGCCATGCGTAATATTAAACTCACCATAGAGTACGACGGCGCCGCGTACGCAGGCTGGCAGGTCCAGCATAACTCTCCGCGGACTATTCAGGGGATTATTGAAAAGGTCCTTGGACGTATTCTTCAAGAGAAGGTCAGGCTTATCGGTTCCGGCAGGACCGATGCCGGAGTGCATGCGAAGGCACAGGTGGCGAATTTTAAAACCTTATCTTATTGCTCTTTGGAAAAGTTGCAGAAATCATTAAATGGGCTTTTGCCCGATGATATCGTGGTCACGCGGATAGCAGGGAAACCTCTTTTGTTCCATAGCCGTTTTTCTGCGAAGGCGAAACACTACCGGTACACAATTCTGAATAGGCCGTTTCCCTCGGCATTTGCGCGCACTACCGCGTATTTCTATCCCTATTCCCTGGAATTAAAACCTATGCGTAAGGCTGCGGCGGTGCTTGTGGGTAGGCACAATTTCCGTTCTTTTCAGGCTGCCGATAAGAAAGAGAGGGATTCCGTAAGGACTATCAGCCAGCTAGAGGTAAAGAGGGTAAAAGATTTAATTTATATTGATATAGAAGCGGATGGTTTTTTGTATACGATGGTGAGAGTGATCGTCGGTACTCTGATAGAAATAGGAAGAGGCAGGTTGCCGGTTGCGCGCATGAAGGAAATTTTAAACGCCCGCGATAGGAAACGGGCAGGGCCTACGGCACCAGCCTGCGGGCTTTGTTTGGTAAAAGTCTATTATTAGAAAAGGAGGAAGGCTATGAAGAAGTCATTCACGTTGGTGGAATTGCTGATTGTAGTGGTAATTATCGGTATCTTAGGGACCTTTGTCGTGCCCACCTATCGCAATATCATCGAAGACTCAAAATCGAAGGTTTGTCAGGTCAATGTCGATACTATTAACGCCGCGCTTGAGGTCTATGCGATGGAGCATGATAGTATTCCCGGAAGCTTAAGTGAACTTCCGGCTCGGTACCTGGAGCGGGCCTATGCCTTTATTCTTGAAGAAAGAAAACACGAAGCCTGGAAGTTGAAATTAGCACGGCTTATTATCGAATTTGACCAAAGAGGCCTTGCGTATGCGCAGTCAACTCTGAGGGATACCCTTAGAGGGAAATTGGGGAATAGTGTTTTTGTCTGTCCTTCTGATCCTAGCGGCGGTCCTTCGTATGGGTTTAATGCTGCGATTGCCGGCGCATCACATGCTGAATTCCAAAGATTACGCGCAGAACAGGATATACTCCTTGTGGGTGATTCTACCGCAGGGACCTTTACCGGGACCGCATTGACATCTCGTCATAAGTACTTTACGATTACCGGCGCTCATCCTTTTGCGATCGGGGCAGTGGGGAGACGTCAGGGGAATAAGGGGTTGCGGGTGGTAAGAGAAGGGGTTCTTATTCCTGTTGTAGGGAATACAACTCCTTTACAGGTAGCACGCGGGCATCCGGGAGGCGTGAGCGTCAGGCAACAACCAGTACAGACAAGAAGCGGCGGAACCGTTGCCGTGAGAGAAGAACCAATGGGGGCCGGGCGCGCGCAAGAAGACGGATTTGGCGCATCGGTTCAATCAGCAACCGAGAGAGAAAGTGAGAATCCCGTAGGTAATCGCAATCAAAACCGTGACCAAGGCACCAATAGGTATTAATAATCATGAGTAGGGCTATAAGGAAACACAATTCCTTTATCGTATTCTTTCTTATTGCTGTTTTTGTCCTTACCGCCATTCATTTCCTGCCTTCGGCATTCTTTCGCAAAGTCTCTCAAGATATCAACGATTTCTCTCTCTGGTACGCATATACCTTCTCCAAGAAGATAGTCAAACCGCTGAAGGTTGTGGTTATCGGCATCGATGATTCTTCGTTGAACCATATTGCGCAACGCTGGCCTTGGCCGCGCTCCTTATTTGCGCAGCTCCTTGAAGCACTTACTAAGGAGAAGGTTCGTACGGTAGGTATTGATTTTGCCTTTGTGGGTGAGTCCGGTGATCCGCACGAAGACCAGCAATTGGCCGACGCACTGAAAAATGCTTCCGCACCGGTGGTACTGGCATATTTCTTTGATGTAGAGAAGGGGGTTGCTGTCTTTCCCACTGAGATACTTAAAGCTTCTGCCGCGGCGTTAGGCATGTTAAATACTCCTCTTGAGAGCGATGAAAAAATACGCCGTTTACGCGCCTATATTAGGGTGGGAGGATACACGCATTATTCCTTTTCTGTGGCTATGGCCAGCGCGTATCTGGCGCGCAGGCCGGAAGAGATTAGTTCTTCTATTCCTCTTTCTTCGGATAAAACCTATACGATCAACTATCTTTTAGCTCCCCGAGACGTAGTGGAAGTGAGTTTCTACGACGTCTTGGAGAATAGAGAGACGCTCAAACGTAAATATGGAGCGCAATTCCTGAAGGATGCTTTGGTCTTAGTCTGCCCCGAGGCAGCTATCTTCCATGATATCCACCAGACTCCCTTGGGGAGGATGCCGGGTGGTTTTACGCATTTAAACGGCACTGTCAATGCGATTCTTGGCCGGTTCGTGCGTGAATCGACGATACTTACGGTGCTTTTCTTAGTGGGTATGTTTTTGGGCGTATCGTTTCTTCTTCGATTCCACGGTTTTCTGATCGGTACATTATTTACCGGTGGCCTCATCGTTCTCTTTTTCTGGATTCTGGTTGCGTTGCCTTTAGTGGGTATCCGCTATGATTTTCCCCTATTGGTCATTTTCGCAGTAGTATTCTTTATCTCGGGGAGTTTGTATAAGTACCTTTCTTTTCTTACCCAGATCTTGAGGATAAAAGATAAGGCGACGCTTGACCCTTTGCGTAATATGTACACCTTGCGCTATTTCTATTATCGGTTCGTACTTCAGATGCAACAAGTTTACTTCGGCAAGGATTTATTCCTCGTGCTTATATACTTTCGGTCGCTTCAAGAAGAGACGGAAGAGCTGCCTCTTGAGAAGACAAAAGAGCTATGGAAACAGATATCTTCTTTTTTCTTACGCAAGGGCAAAATTTGGTCAATCTATTCAAGCGAAGAATTAGCGGGTTGCATGGTGTGTAGGCAGGAAAGAATAGAAGACCAGTTACGGGTTCTCTTGCGTCGTTTATCTCCCCTTATGGTCCGGTTAGGTCTTACCGTAAGTATCAGGTGCGCATACCTGAAAGCGAAGAAGGCAGTCTCTCCCGGTGATATGTTGGCATTGCTCTCTTCGGCAGTAAGAAAGGAAGACAGGGAGATTATCAGCCTCGAAGAAAAAGATGGTTCTGCACTGGCCCCGACCGTTGAAAGATCGGAGAAGACTGATACGCTCCTGGAGAGCCTTGATGAGGATATTGAGGAGAAGAACAGAGAGCTTTTGACGCTTATCGATAACCTTCATCAAGAACACGCAAAGACCAAAGAGGCTTTCTTCCAGATCATCACTTCTTTGGTGAATGCGCTGGAAGCCCGTGATTCCTATACCGAAGGCCATTCCGAGCGGGTAAGCCACTATGCGCTTCTGTTAGCGGAGCGATTGGGATGGCCGAAAGAAGAGAAAGAGAAG
>JAHISH010000088.1 GCA_018818365.1 Candidatus Omnitrophota bacterium
AAGAGATAGAGGATGTTTTAAGGGCAGTAAAGAAAGAAAAGGATTTTATCCAGACTTCAGGCGATTTCGAGAACCATAGCCGTCTTATCTTAGCGTTGATCAAAAAACCTTCTCTTTATCCGCAGTTAGGTAAATTCTTTCAGATCTTCTTCCAGAAATTACTTTAAGGAAAGAGTAGTTAGTGGGCAGGGGCGCTGCCGGAGGCATCCTCGCGTTTGTCCATGACAAAGGCGCTTCCTTCAATGGCCTTGGCTTTTTTCTTTATCTCTGCGGCAATATTGGTGACTTCGGCGTAACTGGCAATGGCACGGACCTCATTGTGTATTCCGGCCAGAGATATTGACATAAGCGGGAATTGTTTAATTGAACCATCACGGGCGTGCGAGATGATATAGCCTTGCGCCAGGTCTTCCTGATTGTAGAGCGCCCGCGAGCGTTTGTCGAGCTCCGAGGTGATATAATTGGCGATATCATACGCTTTATCCGGGGTGGTAACAAGGATAAAATCATCGCCGCCCTCATGGCCCACAAAGTCATCAGCGTTGCCTTTGAGCTTTGCCGCTTCCTTGAATATATCAGAAGTAAGCTTTATGGCATCATCTCCTTTGTGGATCCCGTACTTATCATTAAAGGCTTTAAAGTTATCCAAATCGCAGTATATAACGACAAACTTTAGTCCATTCTTAATCCGTTCCTCTACATTCTCCTGGATCATGAGGTTGCCGGGAAGCTTGGTGAGGGGATTCGCGTTTTCGGCCCGATCCTTCATCTTAATCAGTTCTTCGGTCATCATATTGAAGGTGTCTCCTAGTTCTTGGAGCTCATCTTCTGTCCCGATGTTGGTGCGTATGCTTAAATCTCCCCCTGCGATAATCTTAGTGACTTCGTTTAAGGCCTTTATCGGGCCGATGACTGTTTTTGAGAGGATGAACCCAAAGAGGATATTGGCGAGGACGACAATAATGATCGCGACGACTACCGGGCGATACACCTCCATGAGCGCTTCTTTAATGTTGCCCAGGGGAAAGGATACTTTGGCAACATAGGTGACGGGGCCATCAAGGTCACTGCTCAGTGCCATAAAAATATCCAGGCTTCGTTTCAATTTATTAATTTCAGGCAAAAATGACTTATTTTCTTTTCGCATTAACGCCAGTTCTTCGAATTTTTTGAGCTCTCGATAGCTTACTGTTTTTCCCCCCATCTGTTTTTCTGTGGCAGCGATAATAGTGCGGTCCTTATCGTAGATAAGCGCATCTTTAAGGATGCCGCTATCCGCAAGTTCCTTCATTCCCGCCTGCAGAAAACTCTTCACCCCGTCAAGGGGAGTCTTCCTGACGATCTCTTCGAGATTGTTCTTTATGATGTTACTGGAGAGGTTGGATTGATACGCGTTAAAACGGTTGATATTATTGACTTGATTATTCAGCTGAATGACGGTAAAGGCGCTTATAAAAATGACAGAGGAGATGATGGAGAGCGTATTGATTCTGTTTTGAAGGGTCATGCGTAACGCAGCCATAGTGATTAACATTATAGTATAAAACCAGGCAAGGTCAAATTATTTCTTCGCTAGAAAGATAAACATTTCTTATCTGTTGCGGGAGAGAATTGACGTACGAAAATTAGCGGATAGTTTAATCCGTTGTGAGCGATGCTTTATTCTATGCATAGATAAGAAGCAGTGTTATAATATTTAGAAAGGAATGACAAGGAGCTTTTTTATGAGGATTTTATTAATTGAAGACGAAAGAAAAATTGCCAGTTTTATTGAGCGCGGCCTCAAGGAAGAAGATTACTGTATTGATGTCGCCGGGGATGGGGCGAAGGGGCTTTTCTTGGCTGAAATAAACCCGTATGATCTAATCATACTTGATATTATGTTGCCGGGGAAAGACGGAATTTCCATCTGCCGAGAATTGCGAGATAAGAAGATATCCGCGCCCATATTAATGCTTACTGCCAGAGACAGGGTGCACGATAAGGTGCGGGGGTTGAATTCCGGGGCTGATGATTATTTGACTAAGCCGTTTGCCTTTGACGAATTATTAGCCCGGGTACGTGCGTTGTTGCGCAGAAGAGATGACACGAAATCCCCTATCCTTAAAGTCGCGGATTTGGAATTAGACCAGCTTACCCATAAGATAAGGCGAGCAGGCAGGGAAATAGACCTTAGCAGCAAGGAATATGCGCTTCTTGAGTATTTAATGATACATGCACATCAGGTGGTTACCAGGACCATGATTTCAGAGCATGTTTGGAACGAGGATTTTGATAGTTTTACCAATGTAATAGACGTCTACATTAACTATCTCCGCAATAAGGTCGATAAAGGATTTGAAAAACAGCTCATCCATACCTTACGGGGCACCGGCTATATTCTCAAAGGCTAGATGAAGTTTAACTCGATACGTTTTAAGATAAGTATCCTCTATACTGCGCTTTTAGGAGTAATCCTTGTTATTTATAGCACTTTCCTCTATTTAAGTTTGCATTATACGCTCTACGATGAGTTAGATGATGAATTGAAGATGAAGGCTAACGAGGTCGCCTTTACCATCGATTCCTATCTCGGGGCATTCGCGGATGATACTGTATCATTGTATTCTGTCGTTAAAATGATTATCACCCTGGGGGTGGAATCTCCGGTCGATTACAAGATTAAGGAATTGGAGGATCAATGGTTACAGAAGATAGATAAATATAACCTTAACGAAGACTATATCAATTTTTGCACGCTTACCGGAAGGTCTCTGATACATTCGCTTAATCTCCAAGGAAGATTGCCGCCTT
>JAHISH010000089.1 GCA_018818365.1 Candidatus Omnitrophota bacterium
AATATTCGTTTTGAACTATGTCCCCGGATTTTTCAAAAGATTCGGGGTCGGCACGGTAAAGCACTCCGATCTTCCCCATAAGGTGTGGGTGGATTGTATTAACTGTCCGAAATTCCCTGATTGTCAAGAGATCGCCTTATTAAAAATCTTGTAAATTAAATTTTTTATGGTAATATGATAACCTTGCGGTGTTTAGCTCTTTTCGTCTCGTACTCTTCCTGTCGGATTCCCGCTTACGCGGGATTTCGCTGGATAATAGATTAAGGTGCTCAATAATTCGCAGACGTGAATACAAAGAAAACGACGCACTACAACTTACGCTCCTTTACAGTCGCGTAAGTTGTCTGGGGGAATTAAGATCCCTCGCCTAAGCACTCCAAGATTTCAAAAAAATCTTCTCGTAGGCTCGGGATTAATTCGCAGACGTGAATACAAAGAAAACGAGGCACTACAACTTACGCTCCTTTACAGTCGCGTAAGTTGTCTGCTCATTTAAGGAGGTTCCGATGGATTATTTATTAACCGATGAACAGAAGATGGTAAAAGATTTGGCACGCAAGATCGCGGATGAGAAGATCCGTGCGGTCTCTGCCAAATATGACCAGTCTGAGGAGTATCCGTGGGAGATAATCAAGGTTATCGCTGATGCCGGACTCTTTGGGCTCTTTATTCCTGAGGCTTACGGGGGCATGGGGGTGGGGGTAATGAACCTGTGCCTTGCGACTGAGGAACTTTCCCGTGCCTGCGGAGGTATTGCGGTGTGCTATGCGGCTAGCGCCTTAGGCACTTTCCCTATTGTCTTATTCGGCAACGACCAGCAGAAGAAGCAATTCCTTCCAGATTTGGCAAGCGGTAAGAAAGTGGCAGCATTTGCTATTACTGAACCTGAAGCCGGGTCCGACGCTTCTGCCATCAAGACTACGGCGAAGAAAGTGGGCGATCACTATGTCTTAAACGGCTTGAAGCATTTTATCACCAATGGCGGAGATGCCGAAACCTATGTGGTGATTGCGATGACCGATAAGACCAAAGGTGCGCGTGGCGCTTCTGCGTTTATTGTGGAAAAAGGTACTCCCGGATTTACGTTTGGCAAGAAAGAGGATAAGTTTGGTATCCGGGCGTCAAGTACCCGCGAGCTTATCTTTACTGATTGCAAGATCCCCGCGGCGAATCTGCTTTCCAGGGAAGGCATGGGTTTTATTGTAACGATGAAGACTTTTGATATGTCCCGTCCGGGAGTTGCTGCGCAGGCGTTGGGTATTGCGCAAGGCGCATTCGAGTTATGCGTAAAATATGCCAAAGAACGGCAGCAATTCGGTAAATCAATCTCCTCAAACCAGGGGATACAGTGGATGATTGCGGATATGGCAACGGAAATCGAAGCGGCGCGAGGATTGGTATATAGTACTGCCCGTATGGTCGATGCGGGGGTAAAAGACGTGGGGAAGGATTCTGCAATGGCAAAGATGTACGCCTCGGATGTGGCAATGAAGGTGACTGTGGATGCCTTGCAGATATTCGGAGGGTATGGGTATATGCGGGATTACCCCATTGAGAAATACGTGCGCGATGCCAAAATTACGCAGATTTATGAAGGGACAAATCAGATCCAGCGTAATATCATCGCACTACAGATAATCAAGGAATTAGCAAAATAAGGTATGAATATAATCGTTTGTATTAAACAAGTCCCTGAGACTACCGAAGTCAGGATAAATCCTGAGACCAATACGCTCATACGTGAGGGGGTAAAAGCTATTATCAACCCTTTTGATATGTATGCAATTGAAGAAGCGGTGCGATTAAAAGAGAAGTTCGGGGGTAAGGTGACGGTTCTTACTATGGGGCCTCCTCAGGCAGATACTGCGTTGCGTGAGACCATCTCGCTGGGGTGCGATGAGGCGATTCTGGTCTCTGACCGCGCCTTTGCCGGAAGTGATACCTGGGCGACCAGCTATACCTTGTCCGGCGCCATAAAAAAGATAGGCGCGTTTGATCTGATTATTTGCGGCAAGCAGGCTTCTGACGGAGATACTGCGCAGGTGGGGCCGGGTATTTCTGCGCACTTGAATATTCCGCAAGTTACCTATGTGAAGAAAATAGAAGAGGTGAACGAGAAATCAATGCGCGTGGAGCGTATGCTAGAAGAAGGATATGAAGTTATTGAAACTCCGTTGCCGGCTTTGATCACGGTGGTAAAAGAGATCAACGAGCCGCGGCTGCCTTCCTTAAAAGGTATGATGCGCGCCAAGCAGGCAAAGATCGCGCTGTGGACGCAGAAGGAGCTAGATCTGGAAGATCAGAATATTGGGCTCTGCGGATCTCCTACGCAGGTGGTCAAGATCTTTACTCCTCCTCAGAGATCGGGAGGGCAGATGTTGAGCGGGGAAGTTCCGGAGATTGCCGAAACGTTAGTTCAGCTAATAAAGGACGAAATACCTTAATTATGTCAATTCAGGTTATTATTGAGAAGTGTACCGGGTGTACCTTATGCGTGAAGGCGTGTCCTTTTGATGCCATCCGGATGATGGAGAAGAAAGCGGCCATTGATTTAAATCGTTGTACGCTTTGCGGAGCCTGTATTCCGGCATGCAAGTTTAAGGCTATCCTGATTGAAAAGAGCCAGGCCACTTGTATTCTTCCTGATAGTAAGGCATATAAAGATATATGGGTGTTTATAGAGCAGAAGAAAGGCAAGGTGCAATCAGTTGCCTATGAGTTGCTTGGGAAAGCGCATGAATTGGCAAAGGTCCTTCAATGCCAGGTAAGCGGGGTGTTGATTGGACATGATCTTCAAGATCAGCTTGATGAAATAATCTGGCATGGCGCAGACAATATCTATTTAGTGGAAGCTCCTGAATTGGCCAATTTTCAGGACGAGCCCTATACCAATATCTTAGTAGAGCTTATTAAGAAACATAAGCCGGAGATACTACTCTGCGGCGCAACGGCAATCGGGCGTTCGTTGATCTCACGGGTAGCGATCAATATCAAGGCAGGACTTACTGCTGATTGTACCGGATTAGATATTGACCGTGAGAAAAAGATACTGCTTCAGACGCGGCCCGCGTTCGGAGGAAATATTATGGCTACAATTATTTCACCGAATTACCGGCCGCAGATGGCAACGGTCCGCCATAAAGTCATGCAGCCGATTACGCCTGATAAACACCGTAAGGGCAAGATAATAAAGGAGAGTTTCGATAGTTCTTTGTATTTTTCTCGGACCAAATTGCTGGATATTGTAGAAGAAGTTGAGACATTGGTTAATATCGCGGAGGCGGATATCATCGTTTCCGGAGGCAGAGGGATGGGGCAGCAGGAGAATTTTAAATTATTAGAAAACTTTGCCCATGTCTTAGGTGCTGCGGTGGGATCTTCGCGCGCGGCAGTTGATTCCGGATGGATGCCCTATTCGCATCAAGTAGGGCAGACCGGAAGGACAGTCAGCCCCAAAATATACTTTGCCTGTGGAATTTCAGGACAAATCCAGCATTTAGTGGGGATGCAATCATCTAAGATTATCATTGCCATTAATAAGGACTCCGAGGCTCCGATCTTTAGGGTCGCAACCTATGGTATCGTCGGGGATTTATTTCAAGTAATTCCGGCGTTAACTAAAAAGTTTAAGGAGGTCTTAAAAAGATAAAGGGAGTAAAAATTAACTTACTTATTAAGAAGTTTAAAAAAGTTTTAATTGGCCCTTGCAAATCACTGAAAATGTGTTATACTACAAACAAGTTGCCACGGTTACACTTTTAATAGATGCAAAAATCCTATCGAAGTAAAAAAATCTGGTTTTATTTCCCTTCGCGGAACATGGTAGCAAAGAAAAGTTTGCTTTGCGTTACTTTGATTCTCTTTGTCCTGCTTTTTGTTGCGCCACGTGCCTATTCTCAGAGTGCAACGCCTAACCGTGTCCCTGCGGTAATCTCCTTACAACCACCATTGACAGTACATGCGCCTTCAGCACCCTTTACCTTAAATGCAGTATATGAGGATGGAAATGGAGCAGAGGATATTCAAAGAGTATATTTGCTCATTATTTCAGTCGATTTCAAAAAGATGTTTTATGCGTATTACGATACTCAGCAGCAAGAATTATTTGTCAGAGACGAAACGACCCGTGCATGGCAAGGAGGAGGCACTCCCGGTGGAGGGGCATCTTCGGTAAGTACCTACGGTGAATTGGTCTGCAGTCAGACACAAGTTAGTTCCGTTGGAAACCGGCTTATGGTGAGTTGGCGTATTCTTCCTCACGAATCGTTCGTGGGAAGAAGGTATGTATTTCTCGCGGCGACCGATAGCCAAAATCTATCGAGTGGGTGGATAAAAAGAGGAGATATTGATAGTAGAATGGTTGATGCTACCCCTCCCACAGGGACGATAGAGATTGATAATGGAGAATTATTTACCGCTACCCGGGAAGTGGCCCTTACGCTTTCGGCAGCCGACGACAACTTGGGATGGGGATTAAACAGTATGCAGTTCTCAAATGATAACGAGAATTGGTCTGAGCCAGAAGTATATACCACTACCAAGAATTGGACTTTAGGCAGCGGTGATGGAGAAAAGACTGTCTATGTGCGTTATTCTGATCGTGCAGGAAATTGGTCTACGCAGCAGATCAGCGCGCAGATTACTTTAGATACTACTGCGCCGCTAGTACCTATTATTACCATTGATGACGGTGCGGCGGCGACTGCGTCAACAACGGTTACTCTATCTGTCTACTGTGAAGATGCCTTAAGCGGCCCCGGACAGATGCAGTTTTCCAATGATAACGAAAATTGGTCCGAGCCTGAAAGTTATGCCACGACAAAGTCATGGACACTCCTTGCAGGCGAAGGCCGGAAGGCGCTCTATGTACGTTTTTCTGATAACGTAGGTAATTGGACTATTGAGCCGATACGCGCAGGGATAGTTTTAGATACTACCCCACCGGTTCTGCCACTGGTGACCATAAACGATGGGGTGGCATCTACGGATTCTCCCACGGTTACCTTATCGCTTTATTGCGAGGATGAGTTAAGCGAAGTCGGCAAGATGCAATTTTCTAATGATAATGAAAATTGGTCCGAACCAGAAGAGTTTGTCTTCACCAAGACGTGGGATTTATCACCGGAAGAGGGCCAGAAGACGGTCTATGTGCGTTTCTCTGATATAGCAGGCAATTGGACTACCCAGCAGATACAGGCACAAATTATCCTTAGCGGGAGTGCTCCTGCCGGTAGTGTGATTATTAATAACCAGAATGAATATGCATCTTCTACTCAAGTAATTCTCGCGCTTTCTGCCCAAGACGATAACGGGGTCAGCCTTATGCGGTTCTCAAACGATAACCGGAACTGGTCAGAGCCGGAAGAATATTCGACTACTAAGACGTGGACGTTATCGTCCGGTGACGGAGAGAAGACTGTCTACGCACGCTTTATGGATAATGCAGATACTTGGTCTACCGAGACAATCAGTGATTCTATTGTGCTTGATACGGTAGCCCCGCTGGGTGGAATACTGACTATTAATGCCGGTGCTCTTGCGACACAATTTCTTTCAGTCCAGCTATCGACATTTTGCGAAGATATCACCAGTGGAATTAGCCAGATGCAGTTTTCAAACGATAACCTGAATTGGTCTGAACCTGAAAGCTATGCGGAGACGAAGACATGGGAGTTATTGGCCGGAGAGGGCCAGAAGACGGTCTATGCGCGTTTTGCTGATGGTGCCGGCAATTGGACGACTCAGGAAATTATGGCCCTTATTTTCTTTGATACTGAATCCCCAGTCCCTACCGGGACCGTCGTGATTGCGAATGGAGAGCGATATAGTCCAATTCATCGGGTTACTCTGACGCTTACCGCACAGGATGAAGCTGGTATTAGGCTGATGCAGTTCTCCAATGACAACCTGAATTGGTCAGAGCCTGAAAGCTATGCGGAGACGAAAACATGGGATTTATCGTCTGAGTCTGAAGATGGAGAGAAGTCGGTCTATGTGCGTTTTAAGAACGGCGCCGAGCGTTGGTCAACTGCGCAGATCAGCGACACTATCATTGTAGATACCACTTCTCCCACTGTGCCTGTAATTACCGTGCCTCAGGTTACAACTCCCAATGATATCTTACAGGTGGATGTGTCAAGTTCCGACGATTTGTCAGGTGTAGCGGAGTATATGTATGTGGTTTTTCGTTATAGTGCGCCGATCACCGATATCTGGGTTTCTAATGGTAATTCACCCAACATAAGGATGCCGGATGTGCCTCTTACGGTTGGGGAAAGTTATATTTTTGTG
>JAHISH010000011.1 GCA_018818365.1 Candidatus Omnitrophota bacterium
AGACACGACAATGTTCTCCCGATGAATGCGAAAGCGCGGGGATCTTCTTGCGCAATTGGATAAGCTTTTTGTAAAACCCAAACAATGCCTGGTGGTGTCCCTTATTCCTTAAGGCTGCGTTAAGGCGGGAATCAAAAAACGTCTTTTCGGCTTGCGGGTCAGGGCACTCTCCCTGCCAGGAGAACGAACTAAATTCTTTCTTCCTTCCCTCGCGCACTGCCTGGATCAGCGATTCATCGCCGTGGCTGACAAAATAAAGAAAGGGGGCTTCCTCTCCATACTCCTCCCCCATAAAGAGCAAAGGGACAAACGGAGAAAAGATCACCCCGCACGCAGCTAATTTCAATGATTCGAAATTAACCAAAGAAGACAACCTCTCCCCTTTCATGCGGTTACCCACCTGGTCATGGTTCTGGGAAAACACGACCAACTGCGTTGTTTCCCTATCATTGTAGGAATTCCCGAAAAATCTCTTGCGGTGCCGGGAATATTCTCCTGTATAAACAAATCCTTCCTTAAAAACCCTCTTCAATTGTTCGATACTCCCAAAATCCTGGTAATAGCCGCTTTTCTCTTGCGTAAGCACCGTATGGAGGCAATGATGGAACTCATCGCACCATTGTCCGTTAATCCCGTATCCCCCTAAAGACTTCGGCCGGATAATCCGTGCGTCGTTAAGATCGCTTTCCGCAATAAGTATTGCGTCTCTTTTTGCCTTCTTTGCATATGTTCCTACTTCTTCGGATAACTCCTGCAGGATATGTTTTGCCCCCATATCAAAAATACCGTGTATGGCATCCAGGCGCAAGGCATCAATATGGTACTCTTTTAACCAATAGAGGGCGTTTTGAATAAAGAAATTACGCGCGCCAAACGAATACGCATCGTCAAAATTCACCGCCTTCCCCCAGGCAGTGCGGTACTTATCCGTAAAATAGGGGCCGAAATCCGCTAAGTAATTTCCCTCAGGCCCCAGATGGTTATAGACGACATCAAGGATCACCGCAAGATTCTTCTTATGACAGGTATTCACCAGATTCTTTAATCCTTGCGGTCCGCCATAGGAATTCTGGACTGCAAAAGGATACGCCCCGTCATACCCCCAGTTACGGGCCCCCGGGAATTGCGCCACCGGCATGAGCTCAATCGCATTGACTCCTAATTCCCTGAAGGTATCTACTTGTTTGATGATTCCTTCAAAGGTCCCTTGCGCAGTAAAAGTACCTATGTGCAACTCATAGATGATCATTGCTTCAAGCGGGATACCTTTCCAAGAAGCATCGGCCCAGTGAAATGCGGCGTGGTCTACCAGCTGGGAAACCCCATGCACTCCGTCGGGCTGGAAGAAAGAGGCTGGATCAGGCCTGGTAAGATGGCCATTTAATTCGTATCGATAGTTGCTCTGCGCGGCAATCTCATTAAGAGTGGCATGCCAATATCCGTATTCGTCTTTCTGCATAGGGATAGTACACGCATGCGCTCCCTCGATAGATACCGCAACCTGCTCTAAAAGCGGCGCCCAGACTGTAAAATCACACTTCTCTTCTGCGTGTGAATAAAAAGCACCTATGCGCATGGCGTACTTTCGTTTCTTTCTCTTTTAAAAAACAATACCGCCAAAGGAGGAATCTGCAAAGAAAGCGAAAACTCATATTTCCCATAAAAAGATACCGGAGCAGCCTCCGCCCCCCCTAAGTTCCCAAAACCCGCGCCTCCATACGTGCGGGCATCGCTGTTAAGGAGTTCTTTCCAAATCCCCTCCTGAGGAACGCCAACCCGGTAGTTATGGCGTGGGGTCGGCGTAAAATTGCAGACCACCAAGATATCATTATCTGGATAATTTCCCCGACGCAAGAAACTAATCATACTATTATCCGCATCATGGAAATCTATCCATTCAAATCCTTGGTTCTCAAAATCCCTTTCAAAGAGCGCCGGTTCGTGCCGATACAGCGCATTCAAATCGCTAAGCCAGCGCTTTATCCCCTGATGTAACGGAAATTGTAAAAGGTGCCAATCAAGACTCTGGTCATGGTTCCATTCTCCCCTCTGGCCGATCTCTCCTCCCATAAAGAGCAGCTTCTTTCCGGGATGCCCATACATATACCCGAATAGGGCCCGCAAATTCGCAAACTTCTGCCAATCATCCCCGGGCATCTTTCCCAAAAGAGATCCTTTTCCGTATACCACCTCGTCATGGGAAAGCGGCAGGACAAAGTTTTCATAGAACGCATACCAGAGGCTAAAGGTAAGTTCATTTTGGTGGAACTTACGGTAGATAGAATCCAACGAAGAATAGGTAAGCGTATCATGCATCCATCCCATGTTCCATTTCATCCCAAAACCCAAACCCCCTAAATAGAGGGGGCGGGAGACCATCGGCCAAGAAGTCGATTCTTCGGCAATTGTCTGCACATCAGGATACTCTTGGTATACTACCTCGTTAAACTGTCTTAAGAGATTTACCGCCTCTATATTCTCATTGCCTCCGTGCTCATTGGGAATCCACTCGCCATCTTTTCGTGAATAATCAAGATACAACATAGATGCGACTGCATCGACGCGCAACCCGTCAATATGATACTTATCAAGCCAAAATAATGCGCTGCTGATAAGAAAATTACGCACCTCATTCCTGCCGTAATTAAAAATATAGCTTTTC
>JAHISH010000090.1 GCA_018818365.1 Candidatus Omnitrophota bacterium
CAAAGCATAAGCAAGAAAATAACCAAAAGCGCAAGGGGCGCAGAGATCCCCATCTGCACAAACATCTCCTGGCCAAAGGCATCTTCGGCAAGCGGCAAGCCGGTCAAATAATACGCTTCATCTCCCTGCTGGGTTTTTAGGATCTGTTGTACGTCTTTTGATACGCGGTAACTAAAATGTTTCTCTTTAATCGGAACGTAGATACAAAGCGCCTTGGCATCCTGCGAAACCAACGTATTGTAAAATAAAGGATTGTCCATGGCGCGCTCTTGAATACGCCGTGCATCATCTAACGTATAGGGTGGTTCCTTCATCAAGTACTGAAAAACGACCTCTCCGGCTCCTGCCTGGCTGATATCGTCTTTATTCGCCAAACTCATCAATTCATACGCAACCACCCCCTCGACCTTCTTGATCTCCTGGGTAATATGATAGACCTTCGCCAAGGTAGTAGGGTTAAAGACCCCTTGGGGGTCTTTATCGTTGACCACCCCCAAAACAACATAATCATAAAGGCCGAATTCTTTTTTTACCTCTTTATGGAAGACACGGACAGACTCTTTCTCCGGAAGCATATTCTCCGGGTCGGTATCTATCTTGACCCGCAAGAATTGCGCCAAAGAAAGAAGTGTCAACACGATACTGACGAAAAATATGGCCTTAGGCTTACGCAATGCAAATCCGATTATCTTTTCAAACACCGGGGCCTCCTTGTGTACTGCATATTATTGTCTTGCCTATACTTTTTTGTCAAGTATCATTATCGCGCGCGTTTAAGACGCCGCATCGATAAGTATCTGTCGGACTTTTTCTTTAAGATGGGAAGATTCCTGGGGGGTGTAGATCTGGGTATCTATAGGAGGCAGCACAGTCAAACGGCAGTCTGCCTTTTCTTTAAAAATCCAATCTCCGCGCCGGATAATATCAGCGGTACCCTCAATACGGATGGGGACAATGGGAACCTTTGCCTCTATCGCCAACTTAAAAGCGCCGTTCTTAAAAGGGTTCATCTGACCGGTCGTGCTACGGGTTCCCTCAGGGAAAAAAAGCACGGATACCCCTTGCTGCAGACATAGTGCCGCCTGGCGGTACGCATTCTTAACACTCGAGTACTCTCCGCGGACAAGCCTGATATAGTTCATCATTACCATGCACCATCCAAAGATAGGTATCCTAAAAAGACTATCCTTTGCCACCCATCGAAACTGCCTGCGAATTCTATAGACCATAACGATATCCGCCAGGCTCTGGTGGTTGGCGACAATTACATACGCCTTCTGCGGGTCAATATTCTGGAGCCCTTTAACGGTAAGGCTCCATAAGGGATTGACTCCCATAATGATCTCCGACCACCAGTATCCTTGCACATGGGCGTACCTTCTCTCTCTATCAAAGGGACGAATAAAGATATAATGCAAAGTTAATACAAGACACAGCAGAACGGTAGCCAATACCGTGACAAACCAAAAGAAAAATGAAATAAGAAATCTCATAGAGAAGGTAAAAAATAGACCCGGCTTTTAGCAAACCGGGTCTATTTGTTTGTTTTGGTTACAGCTTAGTTACTTTCGTCGCCTGCTCACCCTTAGGGCCTTTTTCGATTTCAAACTCGACCTCTTGCCCCTCCTGAAGGGTTTTATATCCTTCGCCGAGAATGGCGGTATGATGCACGAAGACATCACTTCCGGATTCCGGGGTAATAAACCCGTAACCTTTTTGGTTTGAGAACCACTTTACTTTACCTCTTGCCATTGTACGTACAACCTCCTTCCTTACTCATTTGCGAAATAAGGACAGAAAAAAACCGAGAAGGTAGTAATCTCGCTCCTCCCGGCCTACAAGTCTTCTGTCCCTTGTTAACCACGACAGCAAGTATACATGATTTCTAAGGTTTGTCAACATAATTTTCTGCCACTTCGTGGTCGATCCATCTCCTGGAAAAGTAACGGCGGCTGATAAAGATACTCTGGCACAATATAGAAACATTCATTGACCACCAGATTGCCGCCACTCCCAGACGAAAATGTATTCCCAGCAGGTAACTTAAGGGAATACGCACAAACCAAAGGCAAAGCGCGGTAATCTTAGTTACCCCGCGCGTATCTCCGGCTCCATTAAGCGCTCCCCCTAAGATCACTCCCCAGGCCATTACCGGTTCAAAGAGAAGACTGATGATTATATAACGGGTGCTTTCCGCAACCACCAACACATTCTGCGAAAGAAAAGAAGATATCCTTCTGGCATTAGTAATCACTACCAACGTCATTACCGTTACTACGATCACACCCAAAAGCGCAGTAAGAATCCCCGCGTGAAAGGCATCATGCCGTTTACGCGCACCCAAAAGATTTCCTACGACGACTGCCGAAGCCATATTAAAAGCGAAAGCCGGGAGAAAAATAGCCGATTCTACTTTAAGGCCGTTGGTAAATGCCGCTAAAACCTCCACCCTATTCTGGGGGAGCGCACTCAAGATAAAATACAGTACGACAGACGCAATCTGCCATACTACCTGCAGAGCTGCGGCCGGCCAGCCGACCGCAAAGAGTCTCTTCGATATAGAAAAAGAGAAAGAAAAGACGTCTCCCATCAACCTACGAACAAAAATAAAGTTGAGCAACGCGCCTACCGACATACTTACCAGTGTCGATACCGCAATGCCCGTAAATCCCAAAGGAGTCTTAAACGCAAGAATAAAGTTCAGGCAGATATTAAGCACACATACCACTGCCATCGTAATAAGTGACTTTTTCACCATCTTACAGGCACGTAAAATACCGTTGGTGTTAATAAGCAGGTAACTAAAGAGCAACGCGAATGAATACACTCGCATAAAACTGACGGCGCGCTCTTTCAAGACTTCAGGGACCGGCATCGAATAGATGATGCCTTTGGAGAAACCTATCCCCAAGAGACTAAATAATATACCCAATACCACCGCGATAAGAAATGAGGAATCGACCGCTCGATTAAACTCCTCCTTATTATCGGAAGTAAAAAGACGAGATACTACCGACACCGTCCCGACCGTCAAGCCAAAGACCATGATGCTGAAGATAAAATATATTTGTGAGGCAAGGCCATACGCAGCCTGGATCTCTTTCCCGAATAAACCGGCGACGTATACATCGGCAATTCCGATTAAGAATATGAAAAACATAATCAGCGACATCGGCCAGCTTACTGCCCAACTCTGTTTCAGAAGTTCTTTGTCTTGTAATGCCATTTTAAATACCATCGTTTATGTCCCTGTAAAGGTGAGCCGCACTACATATCTATTGACCATCCCAAGATCACGCATTGTACTGCACGAATACAATTTTGACAATGAAAAAGGCAGATTCCTATGTAAGACCTATGCTACAGAGGACCTGCCGACCGAAGTAAAATTCCTATTCTTGCCTCAATCCCCTTTAAGGAATACTATCTCCCACCGAATACTCCTTAGCACCATCCGGGAATTCCAGCGTTATAGACTGCGAAGTAATCTCACTAACCACACCTCCCATACATTTGCTGCCCACCCGGTAAATCCTTCCGTTAATAATCACGGTCGCCGAACTCTCTGAATAGGCGATTCCTTCTAGTCGGATCGCCGCACGCTCCGATGAAAAAGGCTTAACCTCAAGCGTGGCAGGACCGCGCCTGGCTGAAGTATTCTTTACTTTCTGGGGGAGGCCTAATCCCGATAGTTCCTTAAGAAGCGACTTATCATTAAAGAGACTAAGAATCTTTGGATTCATGAAAATCTTACTAAAATCTTTTTTCTCAAAACTTTTCAACAGTGTTTCGTCTTGCAATATCATTTTAATACGGGGGTTATTGCCTAACTTCTCCAGAACCTCGGGATCTATGGCGATTTCTCCCTGTTTAAGTTTTGCGAACTGGCTGAGGCCATACGCAATCTTAAGTTCAGGTATAGTGCTGGTACGGCTCATCTCTGTATAGCGGGAATATAAAAATGAACCGCCTACATACTCCCTGAACGCGGGGCTTTTATCCGCAAGAATACCTTCGGCAAATGGCAAGAAGATAATCAATGCCCCCGCCATCACTGCGCCGTTGAGGCTCCCC
>JAHISH010000091.1 GCA_018818365.1 Candidatus Omnitrophota bacterium
AGTAAATTAAAGAGTGAACTATATGAGAACCTAACTTTTATAGTTAGGTTTTTTTGTTTATGTAGGGATGAAAGATGAGTTATTTCAATGTGTTAGGTTTCGAAAAAGAACCATTCTCTACTAGCCCTGATCCGGATTTTTTTTATTTATCAAGGGAGCACGAAACCGCGCTTACCAACATTTTAATTGAGCTCAGGCTCAAACGTGGCCTATGTGTCATTTTAGGTGATGTGGGAACGGGAAAGACTACGCTTTCAAGAAAGTTAGTCCAGGAGTTGAAGGCGCGCGAGGATTTCATTTTCAATATTATTTTGGATCCTTCAGTTGAGGATGAGTATCTTTTCCTTACTTCTTTGGTGAGGAATTTTGAGATTGCAACCCCTTCATCTTTGGGGCCGCATCCTTCTATTCTAGATCTGCGGGATGCGCTGGAACAGTTTCTTTTCCAGAAGGGAGTCAATGAAGGAAAGACTATTGTCTTGATTGTGGATGAAGCCCAGAAGTTAAGCGAGGATTCCTTAGAAGTATTGAGGGTACTTTTGAATTTCGAGACGAACGAATTTAAACTCCTTCAGCTGGTATTATTAGGGCAGTTGGAGCTTCACTCTAAGATCATGAGTATGGCCAACTTCTTTGACCGGATTAGTTTTAAATTTACGCTCAACCCCCTTGATTACAATGAGACCTTTGAGATGATTGCGTTTCGTATCGCGCAGGCAGGGTATAATGCGAAGATCAATCTATTTTTAGAAGAAGCAGTGCGCCAGATCCATGAGTACAGCCGAGGCTATCCGCGCCAGATTACCCTGTTGTGCCATAAAGTATTAAAGTCGCTGATGCTTAGGAATAAATTCGTGGTTGATGCGGAGTTGGTCAAGGAAATAGTTGAAGCGGAGATGCGCTTGGGCTGGCAGCGTCGAGAAGATTTGTTTCAGAATAAAGCAGTACATTAACTATGCAGAATAAAATTCCGAGAAGGTCATTTCTCATCACCTTGGCGGCGTTAGCCGGATTATCGTTGGGCTTCTTTTTAAGCCAGCTGAATCAAGGAAATGACAATGCGTTTGCCGCCGCGGGGAATGGAAAAAGTGCTGCGTCTGTGCAGAACGCGCAGGTTGTTACGCAGGAAGAATCCGCGAGTGTTCCGCCGCAGATCTTGTCATCGCCTGCAGAATATGAGATACAGGATGGGGCCGGTGCGTTCGTGCCCTTGCGACGCACGAAAGCAAAAGACCGGTTAAGCCGGCTTAGGGAATATCTCAAAGGGGTCGAGGAGAAGACAACGTTTTTGCAAGAGAAGAACGCGCTTTTAAATAATCTGCTTTCGGCCAAAGAAAAAGAGATCGCCAAACTGAATACAGATATCTCTGGTCTTCAGGAGAATATTAACCAGCTTATTGACGGCCAGAATAAACTTCGCTATGAATATGACACCAAGGCCAATCATCTGAATACCTTGCTTGCACAGAGGGACTCCGAGCTTTCCATGGTGACGACGCTTAAGGATAACTTCGAGAAGAAGGCACATGAATACAGCAATAAGGTCGCGGCGCTCTCCAGCGTGCCTGCGGCGTGGGAAGAACAGGTGAAACGCATTGAACAGGAGAAGTCTGTTCTGGAGTTTGAACTTACGAAGGCACGGGAAGAAATGAAGAACCTGACCTCTATTAACGAGACATTGAATAGAAACGCCCGCGAGCTTACCGAGGTCATGCAGGAACGTGAAAAAGAGAGAGAAGAGTTCCTTCGTGATTTGGAGCAGGTGAGGCTTGATCGTACCACACAGGATACGCAATTGCAGAAGGCACAGGAGACAATCATTGATGCCAATACCCATTTAAGCCAACTTAACAGCAGGGTCAAGGAACTAAGCGATTCCTATGAGGATGTCAAGAAGACGAATGTGCAATTGCAGAGCCTGGTGACGAAAAAAGACCTTGAAAAAGAGTTGGCGATGAGCGAGAAACAAAATGAAATGTCGGATATAAAGGTCCAACTCTACAAGACCTCCAATGAGAAAGAATCGCTTTTGACCACTCTGCAGCAGAAGGAGAAGGATCTGCGGCAGTTAAAATCGAAACTTGATATGCTTGAACCGAAGGTCCCCCTGCTGCAGAAGGAACTTATTGCCGAACGCCAGCGCCGCAAGAGCGTTATCGAACAGCTCAATACCGCGCTTAAAGAAATCAGAGAGAAGGAAAAACTCATCCGTGATTCCCAATCGCAGCTGAGCGCGGTTGAGTCGAAATTGCCCCAGACCCAGAAGGAGTTATTGTCGGAGCGTGACCGGCTACAGCGTACCAATGACCAGCTTGTGAAGGCTACCGCGGAATTAGAAAACCGCGCCAAGACCATTGAAGAACAGAAAACCAAGATCGTAGAACGAGAATCCGCGTTGCAATCGCTGCAGAAAGAGATGGTGGAGGAACGGCAGAAGTATGCGGCAACCGCAGAAGAGTTGCGCAAGGCGCAAGAAATCATGAGCGAAAAAGAGAGATTAAATCGCGCGCAACAAGGGCGCCTTGAATCTCTGGAGCCGCAGGTGGCTACGATACAAAAAGATTTGATGTTTGAGAAAGACCGCACCACGATGCTCACACAGCAGCAGGAGAAGATGGGTGTCTTGTTGCAGGAAAAAGAGCGCGCATTTCAGGAACTTAAGATTAAACTGGATAATGTTGAAGCGCTGCGCCAGGTCCTGGCGAAAGAACTGGAG
>JAHISH010000092.1 GCA_018818365.1 Candidatus Omnitrophota bacterium
AATCCTAAGATACGCGGCCTTTGATGAATGTATCGTAAGACCTTGGCAAGATACGGCCCTTTTTCCACAATCACCGATTTAAAGCGTTCGCGGAAGAGATGGCCTCTTCGGTTATAGCGGCCGTTAAAGTAGCGGGTGTAACTTGAATTGATATCATGCATAACCATAGATACAGAATCTTCCTCGCCTTTTAACTCAAACAAGAGGCTCAATGTCCCTGGAATGAGGCAAAAAGAGAATAATCTGAAACCGTATTGTTCTTTGTATTTCTTTAAAAGTTCTGCATACATGGCGTAATCCTTTTCATCAAGAAAGATATTTTCGCCAAGGTTGCCATTGGCCGTAATATAATACAACGCATTACTGATGTGAATCCGCGGCAATCTTGGCATTTTTCTCTTTCTATTCCTGGCACCGGTACTTTTTCTTCATTTCTGTGCCTGGCACTTTACAAAGAGCTCAAAAAAAAATCCCAGGCAAGCATTATACCTGAGATGAATCTTTTGGAATTTCGGTAGCTTGCCTATCCATAATAATTGGACGCACTGCTTTGCGCCCCCCGATTACTCGGAGTTTGCCCTTCTCGTTTCCACTTTTTATATTCTTGAACTCCCGATTAAAGGATATCATATATTTGGGTAGATTGCAAGTTTTACTTAAATACGGAAATCCCTCCCTTTCTACCTCAACAAAAGGCTGGGTTAAAGAAAACCAAACCCTGTTATTTCTTCCCTTTTTTCTTCTTTTTTGCCGGTTTTGCAGCTTCTTCGCCTTGTGCTATGACCTCTTCTTCAGCAGATACTTTTTCCACAGCTGGAACGGAAACTGCGTAATTATCTGGCCTTATGGTGGTAAACCAATAACTTGCTCGTGTCCCTTTCTTCGGTTTAGTCCCCATCGCACCTCTCATATTCCCATCCCCCAAAAGCTCCCCTCTAAAGAAAATCGTCCCTTCATTCTCTTTAACCTGCATAGTCTCCCATATGGCAATACCGTCTTCCTGTACATTAAGCGAGAAATTAGAAGGGCCATATCCTTTGGCCAAGAGATTTCTTGATGCAATCGTACCATCCTTAAACGTAAAGACATCTTCTTCGGTCTTTGGTCGTTTACTGTCCTCAAGAGTTACATAGACTACCCATTCTTTACTCTCCAGAGTCTTCTTGCCTTTTTCAAGATGCTGCTGCCGCATAATCTCTTGGATCGACTTCTGCACATCAACCTGCGGCTCTGTCTGCGCCATAACCGGCACAACCATGCAGACCACAAAACCCAACACCACTGCTGTACATAAAATCTTTCTCATATTCCTCCTCCTTTTTTATTTGTACGCATCAGGCCCCACACTTTTCTCATGTAGAAAGTGTTCTTCCTTGTAGCGCTTTATTTCACCCTTATTCTTTAACGGCAACAACACCTTCTTGCACAGTCTCCTCTGCCGCAGGGAGACTTGCGACCGGATACACCTTTATAGTAGCTGCAACTTTGAAATTCTTAAACCACTCACCGTACCCTTGATTCTTTTTTCTGGTACGCAACTGCGCATAATAGCTTTCTTTCTGGCTCTCAAACTCCGCCTCGTTGGCAGGGCGTTTCCCTATCACTTTGAAGACCGCATAGTTTTTATAGATCGACTCAGGCTGGTAGACCTCTCCATCCTCTAACTTCATCATCGCAAAGAGGGCATCGCGGGGGATCCCCCAAAGGTCAATAAGGAATTCCAACGAGACCATATTGATACTCCTAAACTCCTTTGGTCGCTTCTCCTTCTCCTCTTCCCAGAACTTCTTATTCTTCGCAACTTTCTGATAGAATTCATCGGCTAGAACTTTCCCTTCAAATTGTCTCAGTTCAAGGTTAATGGAGTTATGCTCGTTCAAGAACTCCTGCAGGGCTTCATCGTCGGTAACCGGGGGATCTATCTGTTGTTTAATGGCATCTTCCAATTTCTGGTTTTGCAGGAGGAAACGAAGCTGGTTTTCCAAGACTTCCGGCGTCACATTAATCCTCTCTTGCGTCCATTTCGCATAGGCCTCTTTATCCTGCTTCCAATCAAAGGCTACTTGTTCAGCGTTGAGTAATTTCCCGATCTCATCATCCGCCTCTTCCTGGGCAACTTTGATATCCCGGCGGAATGCTTCAAAGTTTAACAAAAGCTGATCCCAAATATACTCTTCCTGCTCTTGGGGCGTCTGCGGCTGCCTGCCTTTGGCGCCAAAAACCAAGAATACTCCTTTTGCGAAATAATAGTTACTTAAAGGCACCTGAAGGCCAAAGAACTCTCCCGCAGCTTCTTCAGCCTCTTCGTCCTGCGTTCCTTCTCCCCCTTGCCCTACGAGATCTGGAGTTTCTTCAGAGATACCCGTAACACTATCTCCCACAGAGCTTTTTGGTTCTGCCTTATCCTGTTCCTGGCTTAAAACCATATTTAAGTTCAAGAGCGGTAATAGTAAAATCGCTAAAAAAATACTAAGCAAGGCTTCTCTCTTCGACATAAAAAATTCCCTTTATCTAATTAACATGTTGTTTGCCCCCGTATGTCTGCCAGGTAATTAAGTACTTTCTTACCCAATCCACATCCTTATCCTCTTTTTTCGCGTTTTTCAGATAGAGTTGAAAATGTTTCATAGCCTTAGTCCGGTTCACATAATGCTCGGCATAAATATACCCCAAATTGAAATGCGCATAGGCGTCATTAGGCATCAATTCGATCGTCTTCTCGAATTCAGTGACGGCGCGCCCATACTCCTTCTGCTTGGTATAGTATACGCCAAGGTTATAATGGGTATTTGCAGTCTGCTTAATAAGCGCCTTATTCTGACGGGCAAGCTCAGCCATCTTCTTAGGCAGAACTCGAGTCTTTTTCTCCAGAAGCGCATTCTTCTTATGCTGTTCGTTAAACTTACTTTCAAAATCCCTGACCTTATCATTAAGCGCCAAGACCTGCTCCTTGAGTTTCCTTTCGCTCTCCTTCAATAAATTTTCGCTTGCACGAAGCGTTCCCAGTTCCGCCTGCGCCTTTCGTAGGTTATTAGATAAATCACTGTTCTCTTTCCTGGCAAAAAGGTTCTCTTGCTCGATTTTTTTGTAATTAGACTTGCTGCGTTCCTGGGTAAGTATATCTTCCAAGAGCGACTTCTCTTGCAAAATCTGCTTTTGGATGATCTCTAAGTCATTGATCTGCTCTTTTTGAAGCAGTGTCTTGTCAAAGAACTCTTTCTTTTCTAGCTCGGACGCATCGAGGGTTTTATTTACTTCCCCGATCTTTTCTTCCAGCGTACGGGCACGTTCCCGGTCGCGGATAAGCGACTTTACCTGGGCACCTAATTTATCCCGGTAGATCTCCAGGGCCTTATATTTCTCCTGGTAGTCTGCATTTTCCCTTTGTATTGTATCATACCTGCCCTTGAGGTCAAGATATTCCCTATTCGTATTCTGGAAACTTTCCGTCGAGGCCTTCGTCTCTTGATCTTTCTGTGCTAATTGCGCGCTAAGCTTTTTTGAAGTTAAGTAGAAATACACACTTCCTGCAATGCCGACTGCCATTACCGCAACCACCGGAACAACCACAAAGATAATCACAAACGTTTTCTTGTAAATCTTAAGCTTATTAAAGATGGCCTTAACGGGTATCATAGCGGTGTTCCTTTATCGGGAACTCTCCTTTCTCTTTGACATTATAACTTAAATAATCGCGGTAGGGTTTGACATCAATGCCGGTAGGAAGAGCACCCGGCAACATGCTTTTCTCTAAAGGCAAATCCAGATACTCCTGGTAATCCTTGCCCATTTTCTCGTAAAAACCCCTATCCTCATCCCCATACGTTAACACCTTGCCGCTTACAATATGCGGAGTCATCAAGATAACCAGTTCCGTACGCTCAGTCTTCTGAGAGCCTGATTTGGCAAAAGTCCCTATGAAGGGGATTTTGCCGATAATCGGCAGTTGTTCGTAGAGTACCGTCTTTTCTTCCTTGCGCAACCCCCCGATCACGATGGTGGTGCCGTTCTTAACCATGACGGTACTTTCGACCATCGACGAATCGATAATGGGAATACGGTTATTCGTGGGGGTAACCAACGTAGAGGAGACGGTGGAGATCTCCGGCTTGATCTTCATCGTAATAAATCCGTCGGTATTGATCGAAGGGGTAACAGAGATCTGAATCCCCACATCCACAAACTGCACCTCTTCAGCGATGGTACTGGTCTGCGCGCCTTGCGTGGTGGTCTGGGTCACATAGGCCTGACGTTCTCCCACGTGGATTTTGGACTCTTGATTATTAGTTGCCAAAATCTTTGGATTTGAGAGCACCCTGGTCTCTCCGAGGTCCGTAAGCATCTTCATCATAATATCGTAGTCGCGCTTGGTATTGAACTCCCCGTAGTGTATTACTTCTCCCGGCGTCTTCTTGGTACTGGCCGCGTAATTGGTTGTCGTCCCGGAGAACGGATATGAGGCGATATTATCGCTTAAGTTGGCAAACTGTCCGACGCGCGAAGTCCACGTGTCAGTAGATGCCTGTATCGCAGAGAATGGATACGAGCCGATATATTTTGCGCCGGAATCCGGAGTATTGAGGATATTAAATATCCCCTCCCACTCTACCCCTTGCGTCAATTGGTCAGAAAGCTTAATCTTAATGACTTTGGTCTCAATGAAGACCTGCCGTGTCTGGGTATCCAACTCCTTAATCAACCGCTCGATCTCCACCATCCTCTCAGGAAACGTCTGTACCAAGACTTGGTTATTACGCGCATCTGCCTTGATGCTTCCCACGTTCTTGGAATCTAACCGTGTCTTTAAAAGTTCTGCGATATCCTGCGCATTGGCATATTTGATATCAAAGACCGTCACCATCCCCTTTTGTTCGAATACCTTCAAAGACTTTTCCATCTCTTCGATTTTTTCAGGGGTATCCATCAAAAGCACCCCTCCGGATTCCTGATCAACAATTACTTTCCCTATCTCGCTTTTCAAGGCATCGAGGAAACTGACTGCCTGATCAGGAGTGGCGTACTGCAGATGGATGATCTTTACTTTTCGTAAATCCGTAAAGTTCTCTCCGTAAAGGGCCTTATACTCCGCGCCAGTCATGATATGAAAAACCTCTCCCTTTTTGATATAGGCCAGGTCGTTGGAACGAAGCATTAGGTCAAAGACATCTTTAAGCGGGACATTATTTAAAGTAAGCATTACGCGGCCGGAGACGTTCTTGGTGGCGATGACATTCAGACTCCCTTTAGTCCCGATATACTTCAAGGCATCCATAATATCCATATTGCGTAGATCTAGAGAGATCGGAAGCTCCCATAATTCTTCAGCGGTTAGTTTTATTTGCGGCTCCTCGGATATTTCTTCCGACGATTCTTCCGCTCCCGCTGCCTGCGTTTTCCGTGCGACAGAAGTACTTTGCACGTTCTCCTCTTGCGGAGAGATAAAATCTTCTTCCTGGGCAGAAGCAACTAATACAGGAATCCCCACAATCCCTATAAATAACCCTATTATACCTAACCTCTTTTTCCTGAACATCTTACCTCTCTCTACTGGGTTGCGAACGTTCCTCCTGCCATGTCTCCCAGGTCAGAATATACTTCTTGGCGCGGTCTACATCCCTATCTTTTGGAGCAAGGGACAGGTAACGCTTAAAGTGCAGAATAGCCTTATTCTTATTACCTATATAATCGGCATAGATAATCCCCAGGTTATAGTGGGTAGCCGCATCATTCGGATTCAACTCCAGTACTTTCAGGAATTCAGTAATCGCTTCGTTAAACTCCTGGCGCTGCAGATAGAAAACCCCTAGATTATAATGGAGCACTGCATTTTCTTTAACTAACCGGTCCTTTAAAAGAGAGACCTGCGCAACTTTTTTCGCATAGGAATCGACTTTCTGCTTGAGAAGCCGATTATCCTTAAAGATCACTTTGTTCTTCTCCTGGAGCTGGTTCCGCTGCTCTTCAATGCGGTTAAGCTTATTCAAAGAGCCAGAAGAGCGCTCCACGAGGTTCTTAATACTCTTTTCCTTGCTCCCCAGTGCTTCATTCAATTCTGACTGTCTCTTCTGCCAATCCTGAGACTGAATCTGCAGATCATGAAGCTTTTCTTGTAACGGAAGCATCTCTGTCTGTAACTCCAACGACTTCTCCTCCGTCGCCTTAACCTGGGAAAGCAACTGCCTGTTATTCTCCGTCAAGTCAGCCATCATGCCTTCTCTCGACTGCAAAGTCTCCTTCAACTGCTGGATCTCTTTCTGCTGTGTTCCCTTATCAATCTGAAGCCGGGCGAGTTTTTCTTCGTATCCTTTTAGCTGTTCAGAAAGCTGCTGCCTGGCCTGATTCAGATCCTCAATAATCTTATCCTTGTCCTGGGAGAGGCTGGTAAGCTGGGTTAATTGCGCATGGCCCTGACTCTTCTCTTCCTTCGTCTGGCTCAACGCGGCCGTATTCGCCTGCAACTGAATAGTAAGCTCTTCTTTACTCTGGGTAAGCTCATTAATACTCTTCTCTTTTTCACGCAGCGAAGTAGTAAGAATAGAGATCTTCTCCTTGAGCGTAAGAGTATCTTCCTCAAGCTGTGCCCGCCGTACCTGGGAATCCTTATTCTCGACTGAAAGCTGTTGTTTCGTCTGGATTAATTCGGTAATCGCCTTGTCTTTCTCCTGAAGCGCGGTATTTAACCGCAAGCTCTCATTCTGAAGATTAATTCTGGCATCTTCTAAGCTGGCAACCTTTACCTCCCAATCCTTTATCTTTAACGCCCACTCCTGCTTTATCTGAGCGAGCTCTAACATGGCCTTATCTTTATCCGCGAGGCTGGCGGTAAGTTGCTGTAACTGCTGCTGTATCCCGTCTTTTTCTTTCTGCATTTGAAGCTGCTGCGCTTCGTGCTCCTTCAGACGGGAGTGTAAAAACACCAGCTTCCCTTGCGCATCGGCAAGCTGGGATTCAACCGATGATTTCTCCATCTTCACCTGGACGATTGTAGTCTCATTCTCTTTTGCCAAAAGCAGCGCTGATTGTTTCTCTTGCGCCAAAGAAGCGACCATTTGCTCTCTATCTTTAATAACCGCTGCCAGCTGGTATACTTGGGATTTCAATTGCGCTACCTGCCCATTCTGGATAGTATCTTCATCTTCGAATTGAGCGATCTTAGCTGCATACTCTTTGGAAGTCCGCAGTAATTGTTGACGATGCTGATTTACCTCTAAGATTATCTTTTCCTTCTCCTCTATCTGGGATGAAGCCTGCGTAAGCAATCCCTCCTGTTCTTCTTTCTTTTTCTGTAGCTGGCTCAGTTGCGATTCGTACTCTTTTACTTGCGCCTGCAAGAACTGCGCCTTCGCCTGGAGTTCCGCCACACCTTCCGCCGCTGCGAGCTTCTCCTGTTGAAGTTGATTCAACCGAGGCTGGTAATC
>JAHISH010000093.1 GCA_018818365.1 Candidatus Omnitrophota bacterium
GCATCAGAGACCACGATGATCTTATGCTTTCTGGCATACGCGATCGTCGCACGATAGAAATCCGCCCCTGCAGTTGCGTTCGTAGGATTATTAGGATAATTCACAAAGAGCAATTTCGCCTTCTTTCTCACCGAAACAGGTATACTCTCCATATCTGGAAGAAAATCATTTGCTTCGCGAAGCGGCATACAATAAGGTTTGCCTCCGGCAAGGATCGTTCCTCCTTTATACGGAGGATAACACGGATCAGGCACCAGAGAGTACTCTCCGGGATTGATAAATGCCAAAGGAAGATGGGCTATTCCCTCTTTAGAGCCAATCAAAGGGAGTATCTCTTTTTCCGGATCAAGAGTCACTGCAAACCTTCTCTTATACCAACCTGCAATGGACCGACGTAGTGCCGGCATGCCTTGGTCAAGGGCATAACGGTGGTTTGCAGGTTCCTGGGCAGCCTGATATAGTGCCTCAATAATATGGTGCGGCGTAGGTTGATCCGGATCCCCTATCCCCAAATCAATAATATCTCTACCCTGCGCCCGTGCCTTTCTTTTTGCCTTGTCGATCTCAATGAAAAGATAAGGCGGCAGGCTCTGTAGTTTTCTAGATAATGCGAACATACTCAATTCCTCGCTCACGTTGTTCTATGTTTAATGTCCTATGTTTAACGTAACTGTTTTATAACATTAAACATTAAACTTTTAATTACGTACCGCCCACTTCTACTTCAATACATCCTGCATGGAATATAACCCCGCAGGCTTACCAAAGACCCATTTTGCGGCCTTCAGCGCACCCACGGCGAATAGATCGCGCGAATGTGCTTGGTGTTTTATCTCGATACGCTCTGAATTACCGCAAAAGACGACAGTGTGGTCTCCGACGATATCACCTAAACGGATCGCGTGCGTAGGGATCTGGCGTTTAGTTGTCTCAGACAGAATCTGCTCGAACTTCTTGGCTGTGCCCGACGGCGCATCCTTCTTGGCCCTATGGTGCGCTTCCATGATCTCAATATAATAATCAGGGCCTAAACGTGTGGCTATCTGCGGAAGCATGGCAAAAAGGACATTTACCCCCACCGACATATTCGGAGAAAAAACAACCGGCACGATCGAAGAGATCTCCTGTATCTTTTTTATCTGCGCGTCATTCAAACCCGTAGTCCCCACGACTAACGCTTTTTTGTAACGAGCAACATACTCTAAGTGCAACTCGGTAGCTTCAGGGACGGTAAAATCCACAAAGACATCGATCAAGAACAGACCGTCCGCACTGGAAGAAATCTTTAATTTCCCCATGTCTTTACCGATCATCGGAGTTGCTTTCTTCTCTAACGCCAGAGTCAACTCAAAATCTTTATCGTAAGAAGCAAGTTCAAATATCCTTCTCCCCATTTTTCCGCAGACACCTGCGACACCCAATTTGATCATCGTTTTACTCCTCTCCAGCTGCAGGAAACAGTTTTTCGTCGAACCCTATTATCTATACATGGAGAACCGTCCCCTATTTGAGCAGGCCGTACTCCTTCAGAGCGACTTTAAGCTTCTCGAGATTGTCCGGCATCATCTCAGACATAGGCAGCCGTAAATCCGGCTCACATAACCCCAACAACCCCATAGCAGTCTTGACCGGGATAGGATTGGTCTCAATAAACATCGCTTTGACTAACGGCAATAACCGGTAATGGATCTCTTGTGCCTTCGCAATATCCCCTCTTTGAAATGCGGCAACTAAATCCGCCACCTCCCGGGGAACGATATTGGCGACTACCGAGATAACCCCGGTGCCTCCCACACTCAAAACAGGCAAAGTTAAGCTATCGTCACCAGAAATCAGATCGAATGCGTCACCGCATAGTTTTTTTATTTTTGACATCTGCTCAAGGTTACCCGACGCTTCTTTGACTGCCACAATATTCTTGCAATCACCAGCTAAACGTGCGAGTGTCTCCGGCTCGATATTGACTCCCGTGCGTGACGCAATATTATAGAGTATCAAAGGAATCTTCACCGCATCCGCAACCGCTTTGAAATGTTGGTACAAGCCTCTTTGCGTAGGCCGGTTATAATACGGAGAAACCTGTAACGAAGCATCCGCACCCGCCTTGGCAGCGTGCTGCGTAAGCACAATGGCCTCTGCGGTGGAATTGGAACCTGTGCCCGCAATGACCGGCACGCGTTTCTTTACCTGCACAATAGTACTCTCTATTACTTTTTCATGTTCTTCTATCGAAAGGGTCGCGGATTCTCCCGTCGTCCCGCAAGGAACAATTCCCGAAGTCCCATTTTTTATATGGAACTCGATCAACTCTGATAATTTTTTCTCGTCCACCGTGCCGTTTTTAAACGGAGTAACAATCGCCACAATTGAACCTTTAAACATAGTATTCCCCCTTGTGTACAATCTTCGCATTTCCTTCCAGCCAAATATCCTTGAAGGCCATTTCTTCTTTCTTGAAATATACTTTTAGGATTTCACCCCCCTGCGTTTGAACGCGTATCACAGGAGACGATACCGAGCAAATAGATACAAAGATCAACGCCGCCGCAACACTTCCGGTGCCGCAGGCACACGTCTCTGCTTCGACCCCGCGCTCATAGGTACGCACGCGAATCGACGCAGCATTACTGACCTCGACAAAATTCACATTCGTCCCCGCGGGAGCAAATCGACGATGATACCGGATCGCCCTTCCCAGCTCATTGACCGCAATATGCGCCAATCCTTCCACAAAAATTACCGCATGCGGCACCCCGGTATTAATAAAGTTAACGTGAATCGTTCTTTTATTGGCCCGTAAAGGAATATTGAATTTCAGGCCAACGGGATCGGTAAGCCTTATCTTTACCACCTCCCCCTTTACTTCTGCCTGGACAATCCCCGCCTTTGTCTTAATCTTTAGCCTGCAGTTTGTAGCCTGGAGCTTGGATGCCAAGTAGAACGCCGCACAGCGCGCGCCGTTTCCGCACATCTGGGCCTCTGAACCATCGGCATTAAAAATACGCATGCGTACATCCGCGCGCGCGGACTTCTCCAATAACAACAGACCATCCGCTCCCACCCCATAGGTACGGTCGCATATATTTCTGGCTAACGCCCGAAGCGTTACCAGTGGCGCCTGAAAGGCACGGTCAACAATCACAAAATCATTTCCTGAACCGACTGCCTTTACAAAAGGTATTTTCTTCATCGATATTATTTGCCCAAAAGAAACGGCGGAATTATTTCATGACGGGTCAAATCTCTCAAAGACTCCCTCTGACGGATAGTAAATACCCTATCATGCACTACCATGACTTCTTGGCAGCGCAGCCGTGAGTTATAATTAGAAGCCATAGAAAAACCGTAGGCGCCGGCACTCATCACCGCCAGATATTCGCCTTCTTTTACTTTAGGAAGTCTCCTCTCTTGCGCAAGAAAATCCCCGCTTTCACAGATAGGGCCGACCACATCCACTTTTTCCAAATCCGCCTTACGGTTTTCTGTGGCCCGCAAAGGCAAAATTTGATGATATGCCCCGTACAATGAAGGGCGGATCAAATCATTCATCCCGGCGTCAACGATAATAAATTTCTTCCGCGGGGTCTGTTTGACATACAAGACTTTCGTCACCAATACCCCTGCCTGCCCCGCGATGAACCTGCCCGGCTCAAGAATCATTTTTAATCCTGATTTCTTAAAGAACGGGATGACCCGACGGGCATACTCCTGTGCAGTCTGAGGGGTTTCACGATTATAGGTAATCCCCATACCACCGCCGATATTGAGATATTCTATCACGATCCCTTTCTTCTTTAGCACGCCGATAAAATCAATGACTTTTCTGATCGCGGCAATAAACGGAACACTATCGGTAATCTGAGACCCTATATGGATATGCAGGCCCACGATACGCACGTGGGGAAGGGCATTACGCAAAAGCAAGATCTGCTGCACACACTTGAAGTCCACTCCGAACTTACTGGTCAGTTTCCCCGTGGTGATATATTTATGAGTCTTCGGTTCTACATCGGGATTGATCCGAAGCGCCACACGCGAGACGCGGTTAAGCCGACCGCAGATACGGTTGATATTCTCCAGCTCCGCAACCGATTCCACGTTAAAGAAAAGAATTTTTCGGCGGACCGCTTTCTCTATCTCCGCATCGGTCTTTCCGACAGACGCGTAGACGATCCTTTCGGGAGGACACCCTGCCTGAAGGGCCCGGAAAAGCTCTCCTCCGGATACAATATCTAATCCTGCCCCTTTATTCACCAGGGCCTTGAGTATCGCCAGATTGGAATTTGCTTTGACCGAATAACAGACCAACGGATTGATCTGGCGAAACGCGTCTTTTAGTTTAAGGAAATGCCCTATGAGCGTTTGGTAGCTGTAGACATACAGAGGAGTCTGGAATCGTGCAACCAGATCCGCAATACGCAACTTCTCGCACAAAAGATCTTTCTTGGAATACCTAAACTCATGCATTAAGCTTCTTCTCCCAACGCGCTAGTTGCTGCCGCACCCGCTGAGGGCTTGTCCCTCCATAGGATTTCTTACGGTTCACCGATACCTGGGCGTTAAACATCTTTAATGCCTCTACCTCAAACACAGGTGAATATCTTTTGAGTTCTGGAATACTTAACGCGGAAATCTTCTTCCCCTTATCGAGGCAATCTCTCACCAGTCTTCCGACTACATCATGTGCCTGCCGGTAGGATACTCCTTTTTCGATAAGATATTCGACGATGTCCACAGAGAACAATGCTTCGTCGTCAAGCCGCGCCGCGATCGCCTGTTTCTCAATTACCACGCTCTCAAAGATCTGCGTTGCGATCTCAAGGATGCCTTTGATAGAATCAACCGCCTCGAAAAGCGGAGGCTTATCCAACTGCAGGTCGCGGTTATACGATGACGGCAACCCCTTCAACAGAATCAAGACACTTGATAACGCCCCATGAATCTTACCCACCGAGCCCCGGATAAGTTCTAAAACATCAGGGTTTTTTTTATGGGGCATGATGCTCGAACCCGTACAGAAAGAATAATCAATGTCGATAAAGTTAAACTCCCTGGTAGACCAAAGGATCAAATCCTCGGCGATCCGCGATAAATGCACGGAGAGTATCGAGATGTCCGCAAGCACTTCAATGATAAAATCCCGGTCGCTGACACTATCGATGCTATTCTCGGTTACCGCACTAAACCCCAGCGCTCTTCTGACCTTCTCCCTATCAATAGGCAATCCCGTGCCGGAAAACGCACACGCACCCAACGGCATCAAATCCACTCTCTTCCTGGCATCGTTCAACCTTTGTGTATCGCGCGCCAACGACTCGATATAGGAAAGCAAATGATGCGCCAGAAGCACGCACTGTGCCATCTGAAGATGGGTATACCCCGGGATGATCACCTCAATGTTATTCCTGGCGAACTTCAAAATAGACTTTTGTAAAAGACCGAGTGATTCGACGATTTCATCGATCTGGTCTAAAAGATACATCCGCACATCTAACGCCACCTGGTCATTGCGGGAACGCGCCGTATGAAGTTTGTCTGCCACCGATCCCACCTTCTTAAAGAGCGCTTCCTGGACATACGAATGGATATCCTCCGCTCTCATATCCACACTAAATTTCTTTTTCTCGATATCCTTTAGAAGCGCCTGAAGCCCTTGGGTGAGGGATGCCGCATCTTTTTTAGAGATGATCGCACACTCCCCAAGCATCTTGGCGTGCGCAATACTGCCAATGATATCGTACGACGCCAGCCTCTTATCGAATGCGATACTTGAGGTAAACGCATCGGTCAGAGTGCTTGTCTTTTTAGGAAATCGAGTCCCCCATAATTTCTTCGCCATAGCGTACCTTTTTCTTCCTTATCGTTTATACGGCATCCCCCAGATACGGATAAACCCTTCAGAGAGTTTCTGATTAAAGGTATCTTCCTTGCCGTAGGTGCTTAGTTCTTTTTTATACAATGAATGCGCGGATTTTCTTCCTACTGCCACGCAATTGCCTTTAAATAATTTAAGCCTTATCGACCCCGATACTTTCTTTTGCGTGATATCGACAAAGCCGTCAAGCGCTTCCTTTAACGGAGAATACCAGAGCCCGTAATAGACCAACTCTGCATACTTCTGAGAAATCCCCTCTTTAAAGTGCGCAAGTTCCCGGTCGAACACCACGCTCTCTAACTCCTTATGCGCACAGTGCAATACCGTCGCCGCAGGCGCCTCATAGATCTCGCGGGATTTAATTCCCACCAATCTATTCTCTACCAAATCCGCCCTGCCGACGCCATGGGCACCTGCGATCTCATTTAAATGACTGATCAAGGTTTTTAACTTATACGTTTTCCCGTCAAGCTTCTTCGGCACTCCTTTTTCAAAATACAACTCTACATAGCGAGGATACGTGGTCATCTGCGAAGGATTCTTAGTCATCAAGTAGGCGTCTTCCGGAGGCTCCTTTTCTATATCCTCCAAAACCCCCGCCTCAATACTGATCCCCCAGATATTCCGGTCGATGCTGTAGGGCTTCTTTTTGGTGACATCAATAGGGATATTATGCGCCTGGGCATATTCGATCTCTTCTTCCCGGGACTTAAATTCCCACTCCCGCACCGGCGCAATAATTTCTAATCGTGGATCCAATATACCCACGGTCACTTCAAAACGCACCTGGTCATTGCCCTTCCCCGTACATCCATGGGCAACCGCATCAGCCTTTTCTTTATGCGCAATCTGCACCAGGTATTTAGCGATCAAGGGCCTGCCTAATGCCGTCGCAAGAAGATATTTCCCCTCATATATCGCGCCTGCCTTTAACGAAGGAAGAATAAAATCATTGATAAACTCTTCCTGTAGATCCCTGATGTATATTTTGCATGCCCCGGCAGCAAGCGCCCTGGCTTCAATAGCCTCTAAGTCCTCGCCCGTTCCCAACCCCTGCCCTAAATCCGCGACAAAACAGATTACTTCGAATCCCCGGTCCCTAAGCCACCGTACGATACAGGAAGTATCCAATCCGCCGGAATATGCCAACACGACTTTTTTCATCTATTTGTCTTCCCCTCCTAAGAGTTTAATCAAAATCGCCTTCTGCACATGCATACGGTTCTCGGCCTGATCGAAGACTATAGAGTGCCTGCTCTCCATCACCTCATCGGTAATCTCTTCTCCCCGATGCGCGGGAAGGCAATGCATAACCAAGACGTCTTTCTTGGCATAAAGCAGCAGTTGCCTATTGACCTGAAAATCCTTAAACTTGAGTTTGCGCGTGCGTGATTCCTTCTCCTGTCCCATACTCGCCCAGACATCCGTATAAATGACATCGGCACTTTTAACCGCTCTCGCCGCACTAGAGAATAGTTGTATCGAGCCAGCTTTTGCGCCTGCAGTTTGCGCGGCCTCGAGTAACACATCTCTCTGCGGACCATACCCCTTGGGGATCCCCAGATGTATGGGGATTCCAAGCTTCGCGCAGGTAAAAATAAGAGAGTTACAGACATTATTCCCGTCTCCCACATACGAAAAAACAATATTCTTTCTATTCCGTATCTTCTCCTGCACGGTAAAGATGTCCGCCAAGGCTTGGCACGGATGCGAAAAGTCGGAAAGGCCGTTTATGACCGGGACATCGGCATACCGGGCCATATCCACTACAATGCCGTGCGAAAAAGTCCTGACCACGATCCCCTCCACATACCGCGAAAGGGTCTTTGCCACATCCTTGACTGATTCTCGCACCCCCAGGTTGATCTCATGAGGAGCCAGGTAAATGGAGTTCCCTCCTAATTGATACATTCCTACTTCAAAAGAAACCCGCGTTCTATTAGAAGGTTTCTGAAAGACCAACGCCAGGGTCTTGCCTGCAAGGGCCTTCCTGAAGCGCACCTTATTCTCCTTTAATTTTGTCGTAAGGGAAAATATTTCTTTTATTTCCCCGGAACTTAAATCCTTAATACTCACAAGGTCTTTTTTCATTGATAATGCCCCAAGACTCCCTCTAAAATGTAAAACGCCTTATTTATCTGTGCCTTCGTCACGGTTAATGCCGGCATCAGCCGCAACACCTTTGCATGGGTACAGTTAATCAAAAGCCCCTTTTCCAAACACGCCTGAACAATCTCCTTGCCCTCAATAGTAAGCTCCAGGCCTGCCATCAACCCCATACCCCTGATTTCCTTGATCACCCGATATTTATCTTTAAGCGCCTGTAACCTCTCAAATAAATACTCCCCCATTCGCTGGGCCTTGGTCACTAATCGTTCCTTCTGCACTGCCTTCAGCACTGCCAATGCCGCGCGGCAGATAACCGGTCCTCCCCCAAAGGTAGATGCATGCATTCCCGGCCCCAACGTATCGGCAATCTCTTTGCGCACGACCATTGCTCCTATCGGTAACCCTCCGCCTAACGCCTTGGCTAATGTCATTATATCGGGGGTAACACCATAATGCTGGTAACAAAACAATTTTCCCGTCCTGGCAACTCCGGTCTGGACTTCATCGACGATCAAAAGCATATTCTTTTCATCGCAAAGCCTGCGTAAGCCCGCGACAAAATCTTCACCTGCGACATTTACGCCTCCCTCTCCCTGAATAAGCTCAAGCAGCACTGCCACCGTCTTATCCGTCACCGCGCCCTTCACTGCATCCAAATTGTTAAACTCAACCGCCTTAAATCCTGCCGGCAAAGGACCAAATCCCTCCTGGTATTTCTCTTGTGCCGTCGCGGCTAATGCCCCGAGAGTCCTTCCATGGAATGAATTAGTAAAAGTAATGATTTCATATCTTCCCTTCCCGAACTTCCGGGAAAACTTGATCGCCCCCTCATTGGCCTCCGCACCGGAGTTACAGAAAAATACCTTCGCAGGATATGTCCAGTACGTTAACTCCTTGGCTAATTTCGCCTGAGGAATATGATAATAATTATTGGGAATGAAAATAAGTTTTGAGATCTGGTCCCGCACCGCACTCATTACTTTAGGGTGACAATGCCCCAGATTCCCCACCCCCCATCCCGGGAAGAAATCTAAGTATACCTTATGATGGATATCCCACAACCAAGACCCTTTTCCTTTTACAAAGACCAAAGGGGTCTTGGTATACGTAGGCAATATATTATTTTCGTAGCTGGCAAAAACGTCTGATAGTTTCATACGGCTCAAACTGGTTACGACACTTCTGTTGTGTGTTTAATGCTACCTTGGCAATTCCTACATTAAACTTTAAACATAAACCATACAACCGATTGTTGATTTTCTATTTCACAATCTCCGTCCCGATACCTTCATCAGTAAAGATCTCTAAAAGCAAGGCATGCGGAATGCGGGCGTCAATAATATGGGTCTTTTTGACCCCTTTATCCAACGCATCAAAACAGGCATTGACTTTAGGGATCATGCCTAGCGAGATAACCTCACTTTTTATTAAACTCTTGGCCTCTTTCTCGGTAAGGGTGGAAAGGAACGAATGCGGGTCATCCGCGCGGCGCAGAATCCCCTTGACATTGGTCAAAAGCACTAATTTTTCCGCACCAAGGGCTGCGGCGATACTAGAAGCTGCCTCATCGGCATTCACATTATACACCTCTTTATCCTTACCCCTTGCCATCGGTAAGATAACCGGGATCTTATCTTTTTTAAGTTCTTCTTCGATTAGACTCTTACTTACTTCCGCAATATTCCCCACGAGGCCCAGATCGATCTTTGCTTTCTTCTTCTCCGCCACGATAATACTATCTTTGCCGTTGAGTCCTGCTACCTTTGCCCCGTGTTCACCGATCTCTTTGACAATAATATCATTAAGATTACGCAATTCTTCTTCAACCACCGCTAACGTCTCTTCATCCGTAACCCGCATACCGTCGACAAAATCGGTCTTCTTCCCTGATGCCCGGATACGGTCGCTGATAGTAGGCCCACCACCATGCACCAAGACCGGGCGCAACCCCATAAAGTTCAAGAATACGATATCCTCTAAGACGGTCTTCCTGATCTTCTCTTCGCCGAGAATACTTCCCCCATACTTAATAACCACTATTTTCTTATGGAACCTCTTAATATACGGCAACGCCTCAATCAGTACTTCTGCTTTCCTTATCGCGTCTTCCATAGCCCCCTCATCTCTTTAATTATATTCCGCGTTAATCCTGATATACTCCGGAGTCAAGTCCGAAGTATAGACGACTGAAGAAAATCCCCCCCTGCCGATACTGACCTTTACCTGTATATCCTTTTTGTGTAAAGGACTCACCTGAAAGCGACAATCTTTTTCTCTGACTTTAATGCCGCTGGCGCCTATCGCCGCCACGATCCTGCCGAAATTAGGATTCTGACCATACATCGCAGTCTTAAATAGATTAGAATTGGCGATCATCAACGCGGCCTTCTTGGCATCAGAAGGGCTATGCGCCCCCGCAACCTCAATACGGATGAATTTCGTGGCCCCCTCCGCATCGTGCACAATCAACTGCGCCAGATAATCACAAACCTTCACTAACGCCCCGGTGAAAAGATCGGAATACTTGCCGGTATCAACCATCCTATTCCCTGCGGCCCCATTTGCCAGCATCATCACGCTATCATTCGTACTCATACAGCCGTCAATGGAAATCGCATTAAAAGACCTCTCTACCGCATGCGAGAAAGCCTTATTCAGCGCACGTTGGGTAATCGCGGTATCCGTACAGATAAGCGCAAGCATCGTCGCCATGTTCGGCGCAATCATCCCTGCCCCCTTGGCAATGCCGCTTAAGGTTACCGTGGTGGCTCCCAAAGAAAACCGCAGGCTTACTTCTTTAACAAAGGTATCGGTAGTCATAATAGCTCTTTTGGCCCTATGAATCCCTTCACTGGATATTCCTTGAATAAGAGGAATGATCCCTGCTTTTAGAGAAGAAAACGCGAGCCTCTTTCCGATAATACCGGTTGAAGCTACCAAGACACTCTCTTTTCTTACCCCTAACGCACTACCAATCAGCCTGGTGGTATTCTCCGCATCCCGCACGCCTTGCCTTCCGGTAAAACTATTCGCATTGCCGCTATTGACCACGACCGCACGGAAAACCTGAGAACTTTTAAGATGCTTCCGGCTTAGCTGCACGGGAGCAGCGGCCAAGGTATTGGTAGTAAACATACAAGAAGCCTTTGCCGGCACCTCGGAATAAAGAAGCGCAAAATCCAGCTTCCCGGATTTCTTCAATCCGCAGGCAACTGCGTTGGCCTTAAACCCCTTGGGAAGAATTATCTTCTTGAACTGCTTCATATCCTATTAGAGAAGTGCGGTATCTTCTGCAAAACCACACATAATATTCATATTCTGTACCGCCTGTCCTGAAGCCCCTTTAAGGAGATTATCGATTGCGCCGATCAGAATAATACTATCACCGCAATCCTGGACGGCGATATCACAGAAATTAGTATTAACCACGTCTTTCAACCTCGGGAAGCAGCCGGTTTCCTTAATCCGCACAAAAGGCTCTTTCTTGTAAAACTTTTTATATAGATCTGAAAGACCCGACGCCGGCAGTTTATGCCTTGATACTTTTTTGACATACACGGTGGCTAAAATCCCCCTGTTAAGCGGCAACAGGTGCGGGACAAAGGTCACCCCTAATTTCTTGCGTGCCAACTTGGATAGCTCCTGGTCGATCTCCGGGGCATGCTGATGCGTATTCACTTTATAGGCCTTAAAATCCTCGTTTATCTCTGAGAATAGAAAGCCTTCGGCTAATTTTCTACCGGCACCGGTGACCCCTGACTTAGCATCGATAATAATCGAATCCAATGCCGCATAGCCGGTGGCCACCAACGGCGTAAGAGTAAGGATACTAACCGTAGGATAACAGCCAGGATTGGCAATCAACTGCGCATCTTTAATCTTTACCCGATAAAGCTCAGGCAGGCCGTATACCGCCCGGGAGATATTTGCTCTATCTTTATGCACCACCTGATAATGCTTCTGGTATACGGGAGTATCTTTTAAACGGTAATCCGCGCTTAAGTCAATCACGCGGATCTTTTTTTCAAGCAATCCCGGCACGATCTCCATAGAGACGGTATGCGGCAACGCTAAAAAGACTAGCTCACACCGCTGTGCGATCTCTTTCAGGTCCGGCTCCTTACATTCCAAATTAATCCGGCCCTTGAACTTGGGAAAAATGTCGCTAATCTTCTGCGGCTTATCAATCTTTGCTGAAATTGAGGTAATGCGCACCTGCGGGTGCCGCAATAAAATATCGATAAGTTCTTCTCCGGCGAATCCAGTGGCCCCTACGATTCCTACTTTAATCATCTACCGATTCCTTTCTGATAAGATAACGTTTATATTAAGCTAAAAAACAGTCCCCGTCAAGCTTTTTTCTCGACGATATCACGACGAAACCCTAAAACTCTCCATCCTATCACACCTTGCCTTATCGGATAGGAAAGTGCGCCGCTTTCTGCGGACTGCACCTTTCCTTATCGGAAGGCAAGTGCGCCGCTTTCTGCGGACTGCACCTTTCCTTATCGGA
>JAHISH010000012.1 GCA_018818365.1 Candidatus Omnitrophota bacterium
ATCGTTCTGTATCGGGGATTATCAGCCAGGGGGGGACGATTCTTAAGACCGCCCGTTGCCCGGAATTCTTCACGGATGAGGGCAAAGAGAGGGCGTTTCGTACGATACAGAAGCATGCGATAGAAGGCCTTGTGGTGATCGGCGGCAACGGTAGTTTTACCGCGGCCCATAGTTTTTTCCAGAAATATCACGTTCCTTGTATCGGTATCCCGGCCTCGATCGATAATGACATCAACGGCATCGATGCGACGATCGGTTCGGATACTGCCGTTAACACCGCGTTATACGCAATCGATAATATCCGTGATACCGCCACTTCCATGGAAAGGATCTTTGTCGTGGAGGTCATGGGAAGGGACTCCGGCTATATCGCGTTACAGGTGGCTTTGGCGGGAGGGTGTGAGAATGTGATCATTCCGGAACTGGAATGTAATCTAGAAAAGATATGTCATGATATCGTGCAGGGGAATCTGCGCGGGAAGATTAGTTGGATTATCGTGGTAGCCGAAGGTGCGGGCTCTGCGCAGGATATCGCCAAGAAGATAAGCGAGGTGACTACCCTTGAGACTCGGGCAATCACCTTAGGGCACATTCAGCGGGGCGGCAGGCCGACGGCCTTTAGCAGGACGCTGGCTCTGCATCTATCGCAGGCTGCGGTAGAGGCGCTTCTGAGCGGCCATGTCAATAAATGCGTGGGGTTACACTGCGGGAAGATTCAGCTCGTCGATTTTGATACCGCGATACAGAAGAAAGTATTTGAGGTACGCACGTTCTGTGATTTAATAAAAATTCTTACTTAAAAGAAGCGCGCACACAAGGAAGGAGTCAGAGTACATGGGAAGGAAGCCTTTGGATATTGAAAAAATCGTGATGGATTTGGTGATGACTGACGATGCCGCAGTAAAGAAATCTCTGGCAAAGAAGATTCAGGATATCGCCTATAAAAAAGGGGTATATTCTTCGAGTATACACGAACTATATATGGCCCGTGGCAAGGGCGAATGCGCAGGCTTTACGGTCCCGGCGATCAATTTGCGCAGCCTTACCTATGATCTGGCGCGCGCGATCTTTCGTGTCGCAAAAAGAAATAACGCAGGGGCATTTATATTCGAGATCGCCAAATCAGAGATGGGGTATACTGCGCAATCTCCCATAGAATTCGTCAGTGTCATCCTGGGAGCTGCGGTAAAAGAAAATTTCACCGGTCCGGTATTCATCCAAGGAGACCATATACAGGTAAATCATAAGAAATACCTTGAGAATGCGGAGAAAGAGATCGAGGGCCTTAAGGCGCTGATCCAAGAGGCGGTGGCGTCAGGGTTCTACAATATCGATATTGATTCTTCCACTTTGGTGGATCTCTCTAAAAATAGTATCAAGAAACAGCAATTTCTTAATTATGAGGTATGCGCAAAGCTTACCCAGTTTATCCGTCAGATACAACCGAAAGGGGTTGAGGTCTCGGTGGGAGGAGAGATAGGGGAGGTCGGCAGCAAGAATTCTACTCCCGAAGACCTGCGCGCCTTTATGGAAGGGTATCACCAGCGCTTACGTAAAGGAAGAGCAGGGATTAGCAAAATCAGTATTCAGACCGGGACATCTCACGGCGGAGTGGTCTTGCCTGATGGTTCGATTGCGCAAGTCAAACTCGATTTCGAGACGCTAAAAAGTTTATCCAAGATCGCCAAAGAAGAGTTTGGCATGGCAGGAGCTGTCCAGCATGGCGCCTCCACGCTTCCTTCAGAGGCGTTTGGTAAATTTCCGGAATGCGACGCCGCAGAAGTGCACCTGGCGACTGAATTTCAGAATATGATTTATGAGAGCGCGCATTTCCCGCAGGACTTGAAGAGCCGCATCTATGAATGGCTTAAAGTCAATGCTGCGTCGGAGCGCAAAGAGGGTGAGACTGACGAACAATTCTTCTACAAGACGCGCAAGAAAGCATTAGGGCCTTTCAAAAAAGAGATAATGGGCCTTTCCTCGGATACCAGGGATAAGATCGCCCATGAGATAGAACAGAAATTTGAGTATCTCTTTAAACAGCTTGGTGCCGTCAATAACAAGGAAATCGTCGATGCCAAGATTACGCTTAAGCGCGTTATTATTCGTAAGCGCGACGATGACACGGCGATGGTCGAGCACGACGGAGAAGGAGCGGATTGAAGGCAGCTATTCACGAGGTGATACTATGCGGTCAGACCAGATAAAAAAAGGATTAGAGCGGGTTCCGCATCGCGCCCTCTTGCATGCGACGGGAATAGGCAGGAAAGATCTAGAGAGGCCGTTTATCGGGGTTGCTTCTTCTTTTACCGATCTAATCCCGGGCCATATCGGCATGCGAGACCTCGAACGCTTTATCGAGAGAGGGGTCTGTTACGGCGGGGGGGTTCCTTTTTTCTTCGGTGTTCCCGGGATATGTGACGGTATTGCCATGGGGCATTTAGGGATGTGTTATCCTATGGCCTTGCGAGAGATTGTGGCAGATACTATTGAGACTGTCTGTAACGCGCATAGCCTCGATGGCATTGTCTGTTTGACCAACTGCGATAAGATCACTCCGGGGATGCTTATGGGAGTGGCGCGTTTGAATATTCCGGCAATTATTGTTACCGCAGGCCCGATGGTCTCTGGACGTTTCCGCCAACGTAAACTTGCCTTTGTCCACGATACCTATGAAGCATTAGCACGTGCAAAGAAGGGAGAGATTTCTAAAGAAGAACTCTCTTGCCTTGAGATGGAGGCCTGTCCCGGAGCAGGATCTTGCCAGGGA
>JAHISH010000094.1 GCA_018818365.1 Candidatus Omnitrophota bacterium
CCGCGGCAAAGGGATTCTCTCTTTATCCCTACTTACCTGTAGAATAAATTCATTATTCTCTTTGTGAAAAAGATATATTGCCGCATAGGAAATATGCACTGTCTTGGTCACAATATGGGTGATTAATTCCAGTAATTTCTTAAGGTTACGGATACGCGTCATTCCCACGGAAGCCTGTTTGAGGATCTTTTGGTATCTTCTTTGTTCCTTCAGTAAGGTCTCTTCCGCTTTGCGTTCCAAGTAGATAAAAATGAAAGGGCCTACGGTTGCCATGACTCCCATGAGTCCCAGAGGGATAATCCACCATCTCTCCCCGAACAAAGCGATAAGTTCATTGTGCAACCATGCCGCAACGGCAAAGGGAAATCCTAGTACAAGCGAATAGACGGCAATAAATATAGTGGTCCGTGTGATTGCAACCGTAATATCCATAAGACGGTACTTGAGGATCGCATAGGTGATAGTCAAAGTATAAAGCCACACCAGATGAGACCCCCAGGGGGACAAGGGGATCTGATACCAGAGCGGAAAAGTTGTTGCGCCGCCGAGAAATCCCACGGCAGATGCCGCAATTACGTAGGAAATTTGGTTCCTCTTGGTGACGGGAAGCGTATTGATTGATCGGATCATCAGGTATCCCGAATATCCCAACAAGAGAAAGTAACTGATTATGTAAAAAATAAAGAACGGACCGGCATCCGGATAAAAGCATCTTACCAAAGGTTTATAGGAGGCTGATTTTACGAATAGGGGTGTGGGAGCAAGCAGCAATAAGAAAAATGCGACCGTATAACCTCCGACCAGGATCGTCTTAAAATGCTGTTTGGGCTTAAGCTCCAGGAGTGATAATACAAAGTGGTAAAAAGTAGGCGGGATAAAGATCGCACCTATCATGAGCAGGCGGCTCCACATTAATCCGATGCGCGGCTCTGAGGAGACAAACATTAATCCCAAGAAGAAGCTCCAGAATGAAATAAAAAGATTCAATATCCCCCATCGTCTGTGGACTTCGCCGCTTGAATTTTTGGCGTATACAAATACACCGATCAACAATGCCGTTACAGAAGTAAACCAGCCGGTTAAGGCATAGAAACTAAGCATATCAATTGTGGCAGATACAATACTGTATTACGTTGCTTTTTTGTACGGTGCGCTGGATTCTTTGAGGAAGAAAACCGGCATCGAGAAAGATATTCTTGAATTCACCTTCGTTTCGGTAGACCAGATTCCAATCCGCAACCCATTCCATCCAACAGACGGACGGATTGCTATAGCGGTCGTTCACATTGGCAATAATCATCATGCCGTCTTTTTTAAGGAGCCGTTTAAGGTTAGCGACGAGTCTGGTCGCGAACTTCGCAGAAAGGTAATCAAAAAGGCCGGCCGAATAAATCAGGTCGTATTGGTGAGGGATTTCTTTCGTAATGTCTTTTCTTAACCCGATGCGCAGGGCATTCTTTTTCACAAAAGTCACATGGGGGGTATGGGAGTGTAATTCTTTGGCAAAACTGATGGCGTCTATATCCGCATCGTAGCAATCAAAGTGCACGTGGGGGGTATTCCTTTTAGAAGGGTGCGTCAGTAATTCTTTAATCTCTCTGGCAGAACCGCAGGCTAAATTCATGATCCGTGCCTCCGGGGCTTGATGATGTGATATAAAATCAGCAATCATCACTTTAAGATCTTCTTTGCGTTGCCTGGTAGCTTCCGAAATGGATAACCGTTGAAAATAATTGTCCCACAAACGTTCGAATCCTTCGGTGCGCGGGGCATTACGGTAGATTTCGTCAATTATCTTGAAATCCCCCGCATAGCCGTAAGGCTTTTCGTAGCTCCAGCGGATGAATTCTCCGAAAAGAAAATGGCGGCGGTAGCGTTTTGTAAATATATTCTTTAAAGACTGTGTCCGATGCGCTTCCTCTTTTTGCTCGAAACGAAGGATTGTTTCGTATACACTATCTACCAGGATGTTGAATTCGTCTTGAAAGCGTGTCCAGTGCGCATGGTAGCGACTCAGATGCGTCTGGAGATTTCGACTTACCGTAAGATATTCGATGACTCGGGAAAAGATTGGATTTTTCATCGTATCGGCCCCTCAGGTACCCATACTTCAAAATTATGCCGTACCGCCAAATTTGCGATCTCCTCCATCTTGTCGATATTAATCTCTGTACCGATAGAGTAATTTGAACAACGATTTTCCAAGGAAAGTAAAAGCGTTTCTGCCATTTCCGCAGGAAGCAATCCTGCAGGCAGTCCTGTATATTTCCTTGTTTCATAGAGCATGCCTTCGTGCGGGGTTTTCATCAACCCTGCCCTCACAAACATCGTATTCGAACGAACGCCTTTTCCCGCAGCATGCAATAAGGTGGTACAGACGATAGTGTCAGGTTTCAGGGCGTTGAAATCGAGGCATGCGTCTGCGTGTTCGCCAATAAGAAGTATGATATCTGCGTCAGGTTGTATAAGAGTTTCTTGTGAGGCCGTTTCTACCTCTACCGATGCAGTGGTTTGTTGAATTGTAGTGCGAAGGCTCTCGATAGTTTCTACGTCTCGGTCAATCAGCAGAATCTTACTCGCATATTCGGCCAGTTTTCTTGCGCAAAGATTACCCGCCGGTTTTGCCGCGCCATAAATAGCGATTTTCGAATCACTTAAGTTGCGCCCTCTGGTTCTTAGCAGACGATACACCGCTTCAAATAATGACCACGCAACCAGGGTGGTGCCGTTATTCACACAAACTTCTAATTGTGTCGTAAATGAAGTATCATTAAGCAAATCAGTAGGAATTAAGCCATCGAGCCCTAATAGATTGATTTCCATTTCGCGGGCACATTTGGAGACATCCAATAACATTATTTTAAAATCTTCTAGAATGAATGATTTGATTTCGTGCGGTAATAGTGGCATGACAAACAGGTACCCTTTAATGCTTTGCGCGGTGGAGGAATAGATAGGTTGCAACTCAACGGTTTTAAAGAATGTGCGCCGATTTAAGGAAGAAAACGGCAAAAACCATCGCAACTGCATCCAGGTATGTGGGTATGTGAGAAACGCAAACTTATTCATGGAATTATAGTTAGGTCTTATCGAAGATACTGCCCTTTGAATGACGGGCATATAGGTTGCCGCTTGATTTTTCTCTGATCCAACGTTCAATATATTTCCTGTGGAATCTCCAATCTGTACCAATCTTGAACGCGGGAATTTTTCCTTCGCGCGCGTACTTGTGCACGGTAAGAGGGTGTATTTTAAGATACTCTGCAACTTCTTTCGCGGTTAAAATCTCTTTATTATTTGACATTTCAAGGCTCCTTTTTTAGCATGTTTACGATAACTATATATATACTAGTAAAATTACAGGCTGTCAAACACTATTTAAGACGCCAATGATGCTCCTCGTGCTAAAGGCTGAGGTTTCTCGAAGCCCTAAAAGCCGGATACTTGAAGCGGCCATTATTCATCCGCGCCCTCAATAGGCGCGGATTCTAGGACGCGAAAGAATAAAAAACGTGCGACTTCTAAAATCGCACGTTTTTTAAATTCTGAACTTTTACGACAAAACCTTATGCGTTGACCCTTATTCGATCCCCCCCAGCTCTGATCCTACTGTCGCCGTATCACCCTCTTGAAGATATATCTCTGCTAATTTCCCGCTACAAGGGCTTGGGAGATTAAAAGTAGCCTTATCGGTGGTTAATTCTACCAGATCTTCTTTCTCTTTGACGATATCGCCTATTTTGAAGAACCAGTAAGAAACGGTAGCTTTTTCGATTCCCTCACCCAACGAGGGTAAGATAATTTTTGTCATAAGGATCCTCCTTATACGTGTTATACAGGGTTAGGCACCACTATGTTACGGTTGAATATTTTCACAAAACTCCTTTTTACCTCCTCTACCGGTATACGCCTTGCTGAAAGTGATTCAATCGAAGTCATGATGATATCCATCCCGCAAGGACGGATCAATGAAAAATTAGCTAAGTCCTCTTTTTCGACGCAGATGCTTAGTCCGTGGAAACAGATCCACTGCCTTACCGCAATCCCTATTGAAGCAATCTTCATTCCCTTTATCCATACGCCTGTTGATCCGGCCGTACGCGTTGCGTCTATCCCATAATCTTTTAAAAGTTCCAAAACCAGTTGCTCTAAGAACCTTAAGAAACAATACAAATCTTTTCCAAAATCTTCCAAGTTACAAATTGGATACGCCACCAGTTGCCCGGGGCCATGATAGGTTACCTCACCGCCACGTTCAGCACTAACCACACGGATTCCTCTCTTATCCAGAATCGCATTGCCTACAAGGATGTTTCTCGGATTCGCTAATCTGCCTAAGGTAATTACAGGGGAATGCTGGCATACAATTAACGCGTAGGGGTATGCTCCATCTTTGACCCGGGACCATAGTTTTTTCTGTAAAACCAACGCCTCGGTGTAGTCAATAAGTCCTGCATCAATAACGTGTGGTTCCATGAGAGTTTAGGGAATAGCTTCGTGAATACTCTCAGAAAGCGTAGGATGCGCAAACATTGTCTCTTTTAACTGGAAGGAAGTCAATGAATTCGCTATTGCCACCGAGAAGACTGCAATTAATTCGGTTGCACGAGGGCCAATAATAGTAGCGCCTATAATTCGATGGGATGTCTGGTCAGCAATCACTTTTATAAAACCTTCCGTTTCGTCAATAATCCGTGCCATACCTGAGCCAAGAAAATCAAATTTCTTAATAATTGTCTTTATTCCCGATTTTTCTGCCTCCTCTTCAGATACGCCTACAGACGCAATTTCTGGATCGGTAAAGATACAATTGGGGACCGCAGACGCCCGTATCGGCTTCTTATGGTCAACAGTAGCGATATTCTCAACTATCCCTATTCCTTGAAACGCGGCAAAATGGGCAAGCATCATGTGGCCGGTACAATCTCCCGCTGCGTAAATATTTTTTAATGAAGTTTGTAAATATTCATCGATATAAAGGCGAGATCGCTCTTTCTTTATACCCACCGCATCCAGACCGAACCCTTCAAGTTGCGGGGTTCTGCCAACACAGACCAATACTCTCTCAAATGACTCTTTATGAAAATTGGAGGCATCGCTATTGGTATGTACGACAATTCCTTTCTTTTTAAAACTAATTTCGACTTTTCGAGCGGCTTCTTTGTCGATACCAGGCAAAAGCTGTGGAAGCATTTCAACGATAGTTACCGCGGCGCCAAATGATGAAAAAAGGCTGGCAAATTCACAGCCGATTACCCCGCCTCCGACAATCAAAATACTCTTGGGTATATCCTGAAGAGATAGGATTTCGTTGCTGGAAATGATATGGTGTCCGTCAAACGGAATCTGAGCAAGCGCGGTAGGCTTAGAACCAGTCGCCACAAGGATATTTTTTGTGGAAAGAACGGTGCCATTCACCATGACCTCCGTAGGTGAACGCAATACTGCCTGCCCTGCGTGCACGTCTATGCCCTTCAATCGAGTCTCCATTCCTTGCCGCAACTGCAGGATCACTTTTTCTTTGCGCTGTTGTAAGGTTTGAAATTGTAATTGCGTATTCCCTGATTCAATACCGAATACAGGATTCTTCTTATTAAGGGTGAGCAGCTTTGCGGAATGAAGTAATATCTTGGTAGGAATACATCCTAGATTAAGGCAGGTGCCCCCAATATGGGATTTTTCAATCAGACAGGTTCGTAGATTTAAGCTTTTTGATCGTATGGCAGCGTTGAAACCTGCCCAGCCGGCGCCTATAATGACCAGATCATACATGAGCGTTTTTTAAGTAATTTCTAAAATGTGTTGACGAAGCTTACAGGCAGAATCGTGAAATCTATTATTCTCTTCGGGATTCAGATCCAATTCAATGACCTTTTCGATCCCGCTTCTTCCGATGACGCAGGGTACTCCGATACAGATATCATTTAATCCGTATTCACCCCGTAGCAGCGTACAGACTCCCATGGGCTTCTGTGCATTTTGCACAATCATCTTCACGAGGGCAGCAATCGCCGCAGA
>JAHISH010000095.1 GCA_018818365.1 Candidatus Omnitrophota bacterium
CAGGGATTGTCCTCTTGAAATCCGCGGGGATGGCGCGTTACATGAATAAGAATGTAGCCGGAGTCTCTGTGCCGGATCATCTTATCAAGGAGATGGAGGCAACTACTGACAAGGTCTCTACTTCTGTCGATATCGCCGTCAGATTGATCAAGGAATTAAAACCTATGTGCCAAGGCATCCATATTATGCCTATCGGCTGGGATAAAGTAGTACCGAGAGTTATCGAGGCAGCAGGATTATAATCTTCGGAGGAAGGATATGTCAACTATCGAACAAAAATCGATTGATGTCGCCACACAGGAAATATTAAGGAAGGCGGAGGCTGAGAATATCAAGACTGCCTGGGATAGGCTGGAGGCACAAGAGCCTCAGTGTGGTTTCGGGCAGTTGGGTGTTTGCTGCACGGTCTGCGCTATGGGGCCCTGTCGTATCGATCCGTTTGGTGAAGGCGCGCAGGTCGGGGTCTGCGGTGCCAATGCCGACACCATTGCCGCGCGTAATCTGGTGCGAAAGATCGCCGTCGGAGCTTCCGCGCATTCAGACCATGGACGAGATGTGGCGCATACCTTATCGTTATTAGCGGATAGCCATACGCATGGCAAAAGCGGCAGCCACTCCCATAATTACGAGATACTTGATATAGTAAAATTCAAGAGTTTGGCTCAGGAATTTGGTATTGATACACAGAAACCAAAAGAACAGATCCTCACAGAGCTTTCTAAGAAACTTCTGGAAGAGTTCGGTAAACAAGAGGGGACACTTACCTTTATAAAGCGCGCCCCTAAGAAACGACAAAAGATATGGAAGGATCTGAATATTACCCCGCGCGGTATTGATAGAGAGATCGTGGAGTTATTGCATACCACGCACATGGGGGTGGATAATGATTACAAAAATCTGATTGCGACCGGCATGCGTTGTGCGCTCTCTGACGGCTGGGGAGGTTCAATGACTGCTACTGATCTACAGGATGTGATTTTAGGTTCTCCTGTTCCGGTGCGAAGCAAGGTCAACCTCGGGGTGCTCAAAGAGAATTACGTGAATATCGTGGTGCACGGCCATGAGCCGGTATTATCAGAGATGGCGGTAAAGGCTGCAGAGGATCCGGAACTGGTGAAACTGGCCAAGAAATTTGGCGCAGAGGGCATAAACCTGGCGGGCATCTGTTGTACTGCCAATGAAGTGCTGATGCGCCATGGCATACCCGTCGCCGGGAATTTCCTGCAGCAGGAGTTGGCGATTATTACCGGAGCCGTGGAGTTGATGATGGTCGATGTGCAGTGTATCATGCCGGCGCTGCATGAGATTGCTACCTGTTTTCACACAAAGTTAGTCACTACCAGCAGCAAGGCGCGTTTCCCCGGCGTGGTGCATATTGAATTCGACACCAACAATGCCTATGAGATCGCCAAGCAGATTATACGGGCAGGGATAGAAAATTATCCTAATAGAAAGAAAGAGAAGGCAACTATTCCCGTAGAAAAAATGGACCTGGTTGCCGGTTTTACCAAAGAAATAATCTTTCAGATTCTGGGGGGCAGGCACCGTGCCACCTATAAGCCTCTTAATGAAGCGATTATTTCCGGGAGGCTCCGGGGTTTAGCGGGTGTCGTAGGATGTAATAATCCGAAACAGACGCATGATTATTACCATACTGCGTTAGTCAAGGAGCTGATTAAGAATGACGTATTGGTCCTGCAGACCGGCTGTTCTGCGATTGCCTGCGCAAAGCAGGGCCTGCTTATCCCGGAGGCAGCGAAAAAGTACGCGGGAAAAGGGCTTCAGGAGATATGTGAAGCAGTGGGTATTCCTCCGGTCTTGCATCTTGGTTCTTGCGTGGATAATTCGCGTATTCTCACCGCCGCATCGTATATTATCGAAGAGGGCGGCCTGGGTGAGGATTTATCGGATATCCCCGCTGCCGGCTGCGCGCCCGAGTGGATGTCTGAGAAAGCCATTACTATCGGTTTTTATTTCGTCGCTTCCGGCGTATACACGGTTTTCGGCTCAAATCCCTTTGCCACTCTCGGCAGCAAGAATCTTACCGATTACCTTACCAAAGGGTTGGAGGAGGTAGTGGGGGCAAGGTTTGAATTCTGCGATGACCCCATGCAGATGGCAAAGCTTATGATTGCGCATATCGATAAAAAACGGCAGGACCTGAAATTAAAACCAATGGTATACCACGCATAAAGGAATATGAA
>JAHISH010000096.1 GCA_018818365.1 Candidatus Omnitrophota bacterium
GCCTTTAGGCGCGTAGATAAAAAATGCCGGGCTTGTTTCAAGACATATACTACGTACGAAGAAAAGCAGACCGATGTAAATATTGCCATACAGCTTTTTGAGACCGCGGTTAAGGACTTTTGGGATACAGGCATAGTAATCTCCGGGGATAGCGATTTGATCCCGGCGATTCGAGCGGTGAAGTCGACGTTCCTTTCTAAACGCATAGGAATAGTTATTCCTATTGGAAGGAGGGCCGAAGAGTTGAAACAATCCGCTGATTATCATATGAAGCTAAAAGAGAGACATCTGAGAAGCAGTCAATTTGATGATACGTTGTTGGTAGATGGGGTTGAGATCCGAAGGCCGATAGGCTGGAAATAAAGAAGCTTCTGGAGGAAGCGCAGGAAAGGTCGGCGTTGCGGATGGTTTAATGGCAGGGGTGTTTTTATCTTGACTTTGAACCAGGAAGAGGTAAGCTATACCTAGATTTAGTTCTTCGTCCCGAGTTTGAAGGGGGAAATCCCGGACGTTAAAAAAGTAAAACCTTCGCTATCGGTAAGTCTGCCCAAGCGAGGGTTTTTTGCTTTAGGAGGTAGATATGAGAATGAATCAACTAAAAACTACGTTTTTCACAATCACTTGGTTGGTTTTTAGTTATCTAATCCTTTGTGCCGCTATCGCCGCGACTTATGAAGAAATGATTATTCATGAGACAAGCACTACACAGCCATTTTGGGGAGATTACTACAAGAATATCAAGTGGTTGCAACATACTCCCGATCAAACAGCGGCATCATTTGAGGGAGAAGCAGGGTCTGGAGGACAGGTTGACATAGGACGTATTAAGCTTTATTCTGCCGGTAAGGTTGGTTTTATTAAGGTCATTTGGGGGCAAGGAGTAACAGAACATAGTCTTGAGATAGAGGTATATAAGGATTCGGGAATGAAGCAGTTGATATCACGGATTGAGCCGCGCGGTATACAGCCTAACTTTGCGGTAGAGGATTTGGACGGTGACGGCAATCTTGAAATAGCTGTCTGGGGAGCAGTTTCAGATCCTAATATGAGCCAGTTGTCTGAAGATAAAAGTAAGCCATTCGAGGGGCATAGCGATCCGCATCTTTTTGAGGTTGCCATATATAAACTGGAAGGTAAGGAGTTAATCCTCCAGAAGCAGTACGTTACTAAACAGAAATATGAGCCGTTTTGTAAGGAAATGCCGAAAGATTAGAATAGGGTAAAATGAATAAAGTTATACTTTTGATTTCAGCTCTCTTATTAACGGTGCCTTGTCCGGCCTTCGCGAAGCAAGAAGTTATTTCGCAGGGGATCCAAGAGATCCTTTCCGGAGAGCCGAGTAAGTTGCAGATTAATGAGAGGATCGCTGAGCTGAAGAAGGGGATTGAACAGAACCCGGATGATTATAGGCGCTATGAAATGCTTGCTTTGGTATACGATTATATAGATGATTATGAGAATGAACTCATGTACTATGAGTTGGCAGCCAAGTATTATCCCATCGACGGAGAAGAGGCTGATGTTATTTTTGGAAATCTGGCAAGGGCATATATTAATCTGGAGAGATTTGACGAGGCCAAGCCGGCAATAGATAAAGCGCTTTCAGTAAATCCGGATAACCCATTTAACCACATTCACTTGCTAAACTATTATATCGCGAAAGATAAATATAAAGAAGCCTCTGAAGAGCTGAAATTTGTGAGCGGCGCAGATAAGCAGAGAGACTACTACTATGATTTTTATGTTTACGCCCTAAAGGTGTTAAAGAAAGAAGGTGCGTGCCTTATGGAACTATTTAAGGAGGCCGCAAGAGCTAATCCGGATAACTATATGTCTCATCGCACCTATGCGACTGCCTTAAGAAACCATACCACCGATATGGAGAAAGATTTCCCCGTAATAATAGGGGAACTTAAGAAGTCCTTAGAATTGAACCCTCAATATATCCCTAGTTATGTTTCCATGGCAAACGCCTATATGTTTGGGCTGCTGGAAACAAAAAATAAAACTTATTTAAAAGAAGCGTTGAGATGGTTTAATAAGGCCGATAAATTGGATCCTAAGAATGTAAAACTAGCCTACGCAATGGGGAATTTCTTCGCGTACACAAATAATTATGATAGGGCGATCGAAAAGTTGGAATATGCGATCTCTTTGGGAGATACTTCGGAACAGATTGTTGATAGGTTAGCGGATGTCTATAACAGCAAGGCATATTCCTATTTTCTTAAAGGGAAGAACCTCAAAAAAGGGCTGGAAGCAGCAGAAAAGGGCCTTAAACTGAGGCCGCAGTTTCCGTATCTTTTAAGCACTAAGGCAGAACTACTTTATAAGCTGAAAAAGTTTGATGAATCAAACGAATGTATAGAAAAAGCTGCATTGATAAGCTCTGACCCTCAGTTGTTTGCGCATTTTGGGTCTGAACAGCAGAAATTAGGGAATTATGTCCTCGCGGAAAAGTATTATGATAAATCCTTAGAGATCGACCCACAAAACATTGAAGTGATTTGCAATATAGGATTAATCTATACCAGGAAGAAGGAGTTTGAAAAGGCCATTAGGTGCTATACTGAAGTGATAAAAGCTTTGCCCGGTGATCCCCGAGGATATTACAATATGGGGATTGTATATCATAATATGGGAAACAAAGCAGAGGCGTTAAAGCAGGCCGCGAAGCTTAGAGAGTTAAAACACGATGATTACGCGAAGGAGTTGGAAGGCACAATTAATACGAATAAGGCCGCGGAAGGCAAGGAGCGATTGAGATAAAGAAAACAAGGAGTCTTGAAATAGCCCTAAAATAAAGGTATACTATCCACATTCGCGGCTTTGATAATGAGGGCTCGCTTGAAGAAGGAAATGATCTTTGTTTTGCTCAATGTAATACGAGGAAATTTTAATGGGATATCGGAGAAGAGAAGTGGCGTATTAAGCAGCGATGGATATGCGCAAAGGATCATTCAACTGAACCAAATCTCGCGCCGGATCAAATAGACCCGGCGATTTTTTTGGGAAAATAGAAACGTCCCCAATTCTCAGGAGTAGGATGAAATGGATATTTTCATGACCGCAGCGCTGGAAGAAGCAAAAAAAGGATTGGCGGAAGGGGGGATCCCCATCGGGTCGGTGATCGTTTATAACGGAAAGATCATTGGGCGCGGCCATAATAGGCGGGTACAGCAGGGAAGCTCTATCTTGCATGGGGAAATGGATGCGCTGGAAAATGCCGGAAGACAACAGGCACAGGTGTATCGAGAATCAGTTCTGTATACTACGCTTTCGCCTTGCGCGATGTGCAGCGGCGCGATCGTTCTCTACGGCATACGGAAGGTAGTTATTGGTGAAAACCGCACTTTTATGGGGGAGGAGGAGTGGCTTTTCTCTCGCGGTGTTCAGGTAGAAGTGTTGCAGAATGGCGAATGCATCCGGATGATGACTGATTTTATTGCCGCGAAAGCGGAATTATGGAATGAGGATATCGGGGTGTAAGCGAAAGGTTCCCGCTTGGTTGGGTAAGGCAAAGAGAGAAATGAGAACCGTCCCCATTTCTAGTAGATCCTCGGCCGCATTAGCGGCCAAGGATTAATTCGGCCAAGCAATTTACGTTCACTGCGTTCCGTAAATTGCGGCCTCATTAAGGAGAACTATGGAGAATCTATTCTTAAGCCCTTTGGAGATGTCAAGAGCAATAAGCGATATCGGCGAAAAGAAAGCAACGGAAACTATATTCGAACTGTTTATCTTTGGGATTTTGGCAGGAATATATATCTCCTTTGGCGCCGCAGTCGCTACCGCAGTGTCAAGCGGGGGAACCCTGGATCCGGGCTTGACAAGGTTTCTGGCAGGGAGCGTCTTTAGCGTCGGCCTTGTATTAGTGCTCATTCTTGGTTCAGAGCTGTTTACCGGCAATATCCTTATGACCATAGGACTTATCTATCAAAAATATTCCTTCCACAGGGTCTTGCGCAATTGGATAATTGTCTATTCCGGAAATTTATTAGGCTCCTTGATTATCGCGTGGCTTGTATTTAATTCAGGATTGCTTGGGCATTTCGGCAGCTTGACTCCGATAGGAACTGTCGCCGTTAAGATCGCGGAGGCAAAATTGCAGTTAGGCTTTTCAGAGGCATTGTGCCGGGGGATCTTGTGTAATATGCTTGTCTGCCTGGCGGTAATCATGTGTATTGCCTCTAAAACCATGGGGGGCAAGATTTTGGGGATCTACTTTCCCATTATGGCCTTTGTGGCATCGGGCTATGAGCACTCCGTCGCCAATATGTATTTTTTGCCGGCAGGGCTTCTGGCAAAAGGTGAATTTTTATCCGGATTCCTCGGAATATTCAATAACCTCATTCCAGTAACTATCGGCAATATTATCGGAGGCCTTTTAATCGTTCTCTTGCATCCTAAGGTCGATGAAAGAATCGCGCGCATCCTCGTTAAAAGAAACCATAAATAAAAAGATTAGGGGACGGTTCTGAATTCAGCTGCAGAACCGTCCCCGATTTTCTCGAAGGCGTCCGAGATTATCTCAATAAAAGGTTTGCTGAAATACCTATTGCCCTCTTCGTTAAGATGGGGATCATGCCTGAAGACTAAAGCCTGCCTTTCATCATCGGGTAAGAGAAGCTGCCAATCCCTGAAAGAGATAGAGCGTTCCTTGAGTAGAGTAATGAAATAGGCTTTACTATTCAGGAACGTATCAAGCGGTTCTTGGATGTAATCTTTTGGATTTATCACTACGACAAAATCCGCGTCATTCTTATCGCAAATTTCCTTCATTTCCTTAATATACCCGGCCGTTTCTTCAATATCCTCTTTGTCGAATCCTGACCTTCGAATGGGCATTTTTCTATCGATATATGAGAATCTTTTTATCAGGCAAAATAGGCGCGAGTAGTTATTAAGCCATTCCCGCAAGGAAGCGACCACCGAATTATCCTCACTAAGTTTCAAATACCCATTCTGAACGATCGTAGAATGATTGACCCCTACGTCGTTCCAGCTGAATATGAGAATGACAAGGCCGGGGAGGTACTCTTTTATCTGGCCTTTCAGGACGCCCAGTTCATTGACGCAGGAGTACCCGGGAATAGAGGTATTGAAAATATCTACATCCAGGCCCTGCGTATGAAAGTAGGATTGAGC
>JAHISH010000097.1 GCA_018818365.1 Candidatus Omnitrophota bacterium
GTTCTTGAGAAGTGTCCCCCTCTTATATTGAGGGGACACTTCTTATCTTGAGTTCAGAACCGTCCCTAACCGTAGCGGCCTGTTATATAATCTTCCGTTCTTTTATCTTTCGGCGCAGTAAAAATATCCTGAGTCTTGCCGAATTCAATAAGTTCACCCAACAGCATAAAACCGGTATCGTCAGAAACCCGCGCTGCCTGCTGCATATTATGGGTCACAATGATTATAGTATAATTGTGTTTAAGTTCACGCATTAATTCCTCAATGCGCTGCGTTGCCTGCGGATCTAACGTAGAGCACGGCTCATCCATTAAAAGGATATCCGGCTTAACCGCAATGAGACGGGCGATACAGAGCCTTTGCTTCTGCTCTAGAGAAAGCCTAAGCGCAGGGATGCGCAACTTATCCTTTAATTCATCCCATAAGAGTACCGACGCCAAGCTCTCCTGCACAATATCATCAAGCTTCGCCCTCGTCAACCGATCGGCATGAATACGTTGGCCAAAAACGATATTTTCGTAAATAGAAAGCGGGAAAGGATTAGGGCGTTGAAAGACCATCCCGACTTTCTTGCGCAACACCACTAAATCCGCGTGGGGCTGGAGTATATTCTCCGCATCGAGGTACACCTCGCCGCTTGTACGGACTCCTTCTATGAGATCATTCATGCGGTTAAAAACACGCAAAAGCGTAGACTTCCCGCAACCCGAAGGCCCGATAATGGCGGTGATCTTGTGTTCATCAAAGGACGCATTGACGTCTTTGAGCGCCTGAAAACTGCCATACCATAAGTCTAGTGCATTCGTGACAATTTTTGCCATTAGCCGAATTTCCCGCTGATATAATCGTTGGTCCGCGCCTGCGCAGGAGAAGTAAATATCTTATCGGTTTTCTCCAGCTCAATTAATTCCCCCATCAGGAAGAATGCAGTCCTATCCCCTACCCGCGCCGCTTGCTTTACATTGTTCGTAACTAAGACTATCGTGTACTGCTCTTTAAGTTTAAGCATGGTCTCTTCGACCTTTGCCGTTGAAATAGGATCCAGACCGGAACAAGGCTCATCAAAAAGAATTACTTCCGGGCCTACGGCAAGGGTGCGGGCGATACAAAGACGCTGCTGCTGCCCTCCGGACAATTTAAATGCGGACTCACTGAGCCTGTCTTTAACCTCATCCCAGATATATGCCTGCTGCAATGCTTCTTGAACGGCTTGGATAATCTTCTTCTTATTATGCTCTCCGTGCATCCTGACTCCATAAGCCACATTGTCGAATATTGAAAGGGGAAGCGGTAACGGCAACGCAAAAACCATCCCCATCTTCTTGCGCACTAACTCCACATCCATTGTGCGGATATCTTTGCCTTCGAAATAAACAAATCCTTGCATACGCAGGCTAAGTTCCAGATCATTGAGGCGGTTGAGCGTACGCAAGAAAGTAGTCTTCCCGCTATTAGAGGGGCCGATGACGCTTAAGATTTCGTGCGCCTCTACCTGCATAGTGACATCTTTCAACGCCTGAGCTTCTTTGAACCAGATAGAAAGATTTTGGATATCGAATTTTACCACTTTTTTCTCTTCCTTAGTTTCGCGCGTATAATTATTGCGATCAAATTCATGAATAAGACCATCGTCAAAAGCACCAGTGCCGTACCATAGCGTATCTTCTCATCGACATTAGGCACCTGCGTGGAGATTACATACAAGTGATACGGCAACGCCATGGCTTGGTCAAAAATAGACTTTGGAAGCCGCGGGAGATAGAATGCCGCGACGGTAAAAAGAATGGGAGCAGTCTCTCCTGCGGCGCGCCCTAACCCCAGAATAGTCCCCGTCAGGATTCCGGGGATCGCATTAGGCAAAACAATATGCCTGATAGTCTGCCACTTGCTTGCCCCCAGAGAAAGGCTTACTTCACGGAAAGAATACGGCACGCTCTCCAATGCCTCTCGAGATGTGGTGATAATAATCGGTAAGATCATTATCCCTAATGTCAGCGACCCTGAGAGAATTGACGCCCCGAATTTAAAGAAAACCACAAAAAGCGCCAACCCGAAAAGTCCATAGACCACCGACGGCACACCGGCAAGATTGACGATCGCAAGCTTAATAATACGGGTGAGCATATTCTGCTTGGCATATTCGCTCAAGTAAATCGCCGCTAAGACGCCGATAGGAAGGGCAAACAAAATCGAGCCTGAGACCAAATAAAGCGTCCCCACGACCGCGGGAAAGATTCCGCCGCTACGCATCCCGCGACGGGGCACGTCGCTTAAGAATTCCCAGGTAATCGCCGGAAGGCCCTTCTGGATAATCGCAACAATGATCAATCCTACCGGGACCACAATTAAAAGCGTAGCCAGCAATAAAAAGAAGAAGGCGATTCTTTGGGTGCGGTAAGGATTCCTTTTCATCGTTTATCTTTATGAAGGAACAGCTCCGCAGTCACGTTAATGGCGAAACTGAACACAAATAAGACTATACCAATCGCAAAGAGAGCAAAATAATGTTCACTGCCCACTACCGCCTCCCCCATTTCCGCGGCAATGGTCGCGGTTAAGGTACGCACCGGCTGCAAGATGCTCTGGGGAATACGCGCAGCATTGCCGGTAATCATCATCACCGCCATAGTCTCTCCGATGACACGGCCGATTCCTAACATAACCGCCGCCAATATCCCCGATGATGCTGAAGGCAGCAGTACCCTCCAAATTGTCTGCCAATGTGTTGCCCCTAACGCAAACGCGCCTTCCTTATAAGATTTGGGTACGGAATACAGCGCGTCTTCCGCAATCGAAACAATGGTCGGCATGGCCATAAAGGCAAGCATGATCGACCCCGACAGAGCGGTAAGTCCGGTCGGAAGATGAAAGATCTTCTTTACCCACGGCACTAAGGTTACCATGCCGATGAACCCTAAGACCACGCTGGGAATCGCCGCCAATAACTCAATTCCTGACTTAAGGAAATTTTTGATCTTTTCTGGCGCGACCTCTGCGATGTACACTGCACAGGCAGTGCCGATAGGAACTGAAATGATTGTTGCTCCCAAGGTAACCATAAGAGAACCCAATATTAAAGGAAGAATCCCCAACTGGGCAGGGTCGGAAATAGGGTACCAATTCTTCCCGGCCAGAAAATCTCCGATCGGTACCGTCTTAAAGACCGCCAACCCTTCTTTCAGCAGGAAGAAAAAGATGAGCAGCACAAAGAATACCGAAGCCAAGCCACTGAAGAGAATAAGTCTCTCAAAAATAAACTCTTTTATCTTACGCACACGCACCTTCTGTATTTATCCCGGTAAAACCCTTATTTGTTGATCGGCACGAAATCGGTCTGCCGTATGATCTCCTGACCCTCGGGAGAGAGCGTGAAATCAATAAACTTCTTTACTAGTCCTTGCGGCTGCCCATTAGTATACAGAAACAATGGACGGCTGATCGGATACTTCCCGCTTACCACATTTTCAATAGTGGGAGCGATATATTCAGCATTTGAGTCGAGCGCCACATGAACCGCTTTCTGTTGAGGTGAAATATACCCCATCCCGTAATAGCCGATTGCCGAAGGATTCCCGGCTACCTCATCTGCAATAGCCTGAGAAGAAGACAAAAGGAGTGCGCTCGAAGCAAACTCATCTTTATTCTTTGAATCATTTTTTTGCAAGACATATTCCTTAAAGTAAACGTGAGTTCCGGAATTAACCTCGCGAGAAAGAATGACGATCTTCTTATCTTCGCCTCCGACTTCTTCCCAATTAGTGATTCTTCCGGTGAATATCCCGGCTAATTGATCCACGGTTAAGTTCTCAATAGGATTTTTAAGATTGACCACTACCGCTAAACCATCTAGCGCTACCTTAATTTCATCAGGAGAAACTCCTCTATTCTTTGCCAGATCGATCTCTTTACGTTTAATAGTCCGTGAGCACATGGCGATATCGCAGGTGCCGCTTATCAAGCTTGAGATACCCGTACCGGATCCGCCGCCAGTAACCGCGATGAACTCCGCAGAGTTCTCCTCCATGTACTTCTCTGCCCAGGCCTGGCCGAGATTAACCATCGTATCAGAACCTTTAATCTGGATAGAGTTTTTATCTGGTCCGGCAAACGCGTAGCATGATACTAAGAACCATACCGCAAAGATCGCAATCCTTTCCATTTCTTCTCCTCTTAGAATTTGATAGTAACATTACTGATGAACACATTGGCGTAAGTCCATTTATTAGTACCTCGCTTAGAATTAAACATATACCCCAATCCCACCGAAACGTTTCTGAAGAAGCTTATCCCGATTCCGGCAGCCGAACGATGTTCGGTGATACGGTCTTTCTTCGTGTCGTAGAACGGCTCCTCGCTAAAATAGGGAAGAAGCTCGTATTTTCCTAAATGGAATCCTTTAGAGAGTTTAAAACTATGCCGCAAAATAGCTTTTCCTTTGTCATAATCATACTGGTAACGGAATCGGTTGGAGAGCTTAATATCCCCCAACTCTTTGAAAATATATTTCCCGGTAAAATCAAGATATGAGTAATCCGAACGATCCCACATATTCCCGGATTTCTTTTCCTGGTAGGCATAGATAAGCGCAACATCGAAGTAATCATTCACTTTTATCGAAGGCCCGGTCTCCATTTTAAAAAGATAGTTATGCTGCATATCATCCTTAAAACGCCACTCAGACATTACCAGATAATTGATCCTCTTTGACAACGTCAGGGAAACTGACTCCTGCGACCAGTATTCCCAGTCGCGTTCGGCTAACACTGACGAAATAATTCCAAAGGATATAAAACCTACCATAAGCAACACCACTATTTTTCTTATATTCTTCCTCCTTGTAGCTTATAGTATGAAATAGTATGCTAGATATGTTAATACCGCATAAACCTTATGTAAAATCAATGTAAAGTTTTTTAAGA
>JAHISH010000098.1 GCA_018818365.1 Candidatus Omnitrophota bacterium
TGGAAAGATTTCCCAGGCACAGCAAGAGGCGGAATTTGAGAGTCTTTCGTTAAATGAGTCAGAGGAAAAGTATAAAGAAGTCTCAGAAGGAACCGTGGAGGTTGCGAATAAGATTGAGCAAGACAGGCAGTCGCTGGATGCGCTTAAAAACCAACTGTATGAATTGCAGATGCAGAATAAGGATATCGATTATAAATTCTCCAGTATGAAGGAACGACTCTTTCAGGCATATAAGATCGAGTTGGAGTCTCTTTCGGATTCCCTGGAGAGTGCGCCTGATGCGGGGCTTCTTGCGCAAGAGATACAAAAGTTAAGAGAAAAGCTGGATTCGTACGGCAACGTGAACTTAGTCGCGATTGAAGAGTATGACGAATTGAAGAAGCGGTATGATTTCCTTATTCAACAGCAGACTGACTTAGTCTCGGCGAAAGAATCGCTGCACCAGGCAATTTTGAAGATCAACCGCACTACCAAACAAATGTTCTTGGAGACTTTTGAAAGGGTGCGTGAGGAATTTAAGAATTATTTCCGCCTGCTTTTTAACGGAGGAGACGCGCAGGTCTATCTTACCGATGAGCAAGATCCATTAGAGTCGGGGATTGAGATTATCTGCCGGCCACCGGGAAAGAAACTTCAGAATGTGCTTTTATTATCAGGCGGGGAAAAATCTATGGCAGCGATTGCGCTTATCTTTGCGATCTTCAAGGTCAAGCCCTCGCCGTTCTGCGTACTCGATGAGATCGATGCCGCCCTTGATGAAGCTAACGTTGACCGTTTCGGCGCGATGCTCCAGGAATTCGCGAAGACTTCTCAATTCATCGTGATTACGCATAATAAGAAGACAATCTCCAATGCCGATATCATGTACGGCATTACTATGCAGGAATCCGGTGTTTCAAAGATAGTCTCGGTAAAGCTTTCTAAAGGAAGGCATGCGCCTGTGGAAGAATCTCCTGAAGAGGCATCCCAAGTCGCCCAGCTATCTTAGACACAGGTTGTATTTTTGCCTTTGTGTTTAGCAGTGTAGAGGTTTTTGTCTGAGACAGAGATGAGTTCTGAGGAGGTCTTTCCGCTTCCCGGAAATGTCGCAATCCCGATGCTTACGGTAAGTTCCTTGGGGGGAAGCACGTCTTGATGTTGAAAGGATAATTTCCGGATATTCTCGCGCAGGTGTTCCGCAATAAAAAATGTTTCTTTCCCGTCGGTATTTGGCAGGATAATCGCAAATTCCTCACCTCCGTAACGGCAGACGTAATCCATTTTCCGGGATTGGTTTTTTAATAGCAGAGCCAATTCTTTTAACGCCTGGTCCCCTGCCTGGTGACCGAGCGCATCGTTATAGACTTTAAAGTCATCGATATCGATCATCATTAGCCCAAGCGACCTTTGCGCGATTCTTGCGGTATCTAATTCCCGATGCAGAAGGTATTGGAAATATCCGTGGTTCCAAACATTAGTGAGGGAGTCGGTATTAGCTTGTAAGACTGTTTTTTCGTAGAGCTGAGAATTCTCTATTGCTAACCCTGCTTGGTTGGCCAACATAATAAGCATGCGCAGGTCATCTTTGGTGATGGGTTTCTTGGTAATAAAGTTATCGGCGACAATAATGCCGTTTATTTTGTCTTTTGCTTTCAGCGGAATAAGAACTAACTCTTCGCAGTTCAGGAAGTTTATCAGCGCATAGTTCTTGTAATTGACGATCGTTTCCGGAGTCAAGTGCAGTGGCATACCCTCCAGGATTGCCAATGCCAGAAGATTTTCGCTTTTTTCTTGCAGGGAGAATCTTAGATTCTGAACCTGACGGTTCAGCCCGGATTCCAGGACGCGATTTGAGGTCTTATAGGCGTTGATGAGGTCTTCCAGATCCATCTTCTCGTCTTCGATCAGGTTCCAGATGTGGTTTGCTTCTTCTCCTGTCCCCGGTCCGATCCCCATTTTTCCTTCTATCGTGCCTTCGCGTTCGTTGACAAGGAATAAAAGCGCCCGGTTAAATCCTAGTCCGATATGTGCGGTTACCCCGGTAAGGATGATGTAGAGAATCTCCTCTAATTTCAGGGTTGTACGCATGGCATTGGAGATCTCATAGAGTATCCCCAATTCGATTTTGGTGCGTTCAAGCTCTTGTTTTAATCTGGTGAGTTCTTCCATATTGATAGAATCTATCATATTTTGACCCTGGTGTCAAGGAGGAGGAAGATTTAGGGTGAGATTTGAGGGGTTCGTACGTCTGTTGTAGTGAGGCCACAACTTACGGAACGGTATCATCTCGCTTAAGGATACGTCTGGAGTGTGGAAAGACGTAAGTTGTCTGGCCGAACTACATCCTTGGCATCGAA
>JAHISH010000099.1 GCA_018818365.1 Candidatus Omnitrophota bacterium
ACAAGCATATTACACCCGTGACACGTACTATGCGCAACACTCACAATCGCCAAACCGTCACGATTCTGTAATATCCTTTCATATTGCGTAAAAATTTTCTGATCCACATTCACCGACGCCTGCGTACGCTGCGCATCTAATTGGGCAAGACGCTGATCAATTTCTTTAAGCCTTTCTTCTGCCTTCCTTTTCTTCTCAAGAAATACTTTTTCGTCATCCTCAAGTCTTGTTTTTTCCTTTTCGACCGCGGACTTCTGTTGATCGATTTTATCGAGAGTCTCTAAAATACCATCTTCTATCCGCGAGGCATCCGCTTTGACCTCTTGGATCTGCTGCAACATTGTCTGGTACTCCTTATTAGTCTTTAGCGAATACAGTTGGTTTTGAAGTTTCTTGGCATTTTCCTCCTGAGAACCCAATGCCAACTCTTGTTCTTTCTTTTGTTTCTGAAGCTCAAGAAAGCTTTTCTCAAGTTCTGCCAGATGCGCTTTCTTACTCTCGAATTCCTCCTCAAAAGATTTAATCTCCTGAGGCTTCGCCTCTTTCTCAAGCTTCAAAGAATAAATCTCGCTATCTACCGTCTGCAATCCCACTAACGCTTCTATCTGCGATTTTAAATCCATGACTTTCAGCACTTTTTCTTTTGGTGGGCGCAATAGGACTTGAACCTATGACCTCTACAATGTGAATGTAGCGCTCTAACCAACTGAGCTATGCGCCCCCACGATAGAATCCATTGCGATATTTGGGCCCACAGGGATTCGAACCCCGAACCAGTCGTCGTCTTACTCCTCCCCATAGGGGCTTTGCCCCTCTGGCGTCCTTGACACTCTGTGTCAAGGACTATCACCCCTACTACGCGGGGAAATTTCTTTCCCCTCACCCCTTGTTGGTCCGGGGAGACTATTAACTATATATTTGGGCCCACAGGGATTCGAACCCCGGACCAAGTGATTATGAGTCACCTGCTCTGACCGACTGAGCTATGGGCCCCGATTCTCTAATGTGCGAATGGCCCCATGGTACACTGAACCGATCCAAGGACCCTTTTCTCTCACAGGTAATTCTCTTCCCTCTGCTTCACTCGGGAGCAATACTTGACGCATTGAAGGAAAATTTTAGAATAGAGTATATTATATTACTATCCTAAATGAATTTTGGCAAGATAATTTTGGGGTTTTTAAGGGGCAGATTACCGTTATCCTTGACCATACCATGTCTGCCAAAGCGTGGGGATTTCCTGCAGATTAGTACACTTTTTGTAAAATTCCTTAAAATCACCAATCCCTTTGCTGCGGATAAGGTTATTCACAAAATAGAAACCTATAGTATAAAGTTTCTTTTCAACTTGAGGACTATTCTCCCCTGCTTTTGCATAGGTACCTCTACCGGCGCCTTGTTTTACTCTGTGCGCGTACTCCTTCTCCGCTGCAACTACCTCTTCAAGTGCGACTGCAGGAGTAACCATCTGCCCCCAAACTTCCGCATATTGCGCGATCCCCTCTGCAATGACCCGTGGGGCAAACGGATTAACCTGGAAGAAAAGCACATGCGTTAATTCATGCACTAAGGAGATTTCATCATTTACATAGATAGTTCTTGCGCCTCTAACCGTATACGGTTCTATTGCATCAAAATAGACTCTAATCTTAGCCCCCTGTATATGCGGGATAATGCCGAATCGCTCGGATAGCGCCTTAAGGATAGGCTCCGGGTTAATAAACGTATTCTTGTATCTAATAATAAAATTCTCTGTCTGCTTCTCCTTCCAAGAAAAGTGTATTGATGCGGGCTTCTTGCCGTGATAAAAGTTATGCCCCGCATACAATGGCACCACAGAACAAAATATAAAAAGAACACTCAAGAAAACTACTCCTTCCACCTTTCTATTCATATCTGTCTCCCTTCCCAAAAAAAGAACCCGGGCTGCCTCTTTCTTCGGCAACCCGGATTTCTAAACGGGCTTTCCATATCGTAGGAATACTACCACGATACGGCTTTTCGAAAAGATGAACAGTTAAAATATACCATACTCCATCCTTGTTTCAAGGCCTCCACCGCCATAAGAAGAAAACGTTTTCTTCTTATTCTTCCCTTTGCAATATCCTCAAGAATACATCGACAATATGCGGATCGAATTGCGTCCCCGACCCATGCTTGATAATCTGGATTGCCTTAGGCTTCGCATAGGCCTTACGATAAGGGCGGTCAGAGATAAGAGCTTGATAGACATCGGCAAGCGCAATAATACGCGCCCCCAACGGAATCTCTTCACCCCTGGTTCCGGTAGGATACCCTTTACCATCCCAACGTTCATGATGGTAAAAAATATAGGGGATAAGCCCATTGAGGTATTTAATGGGTCTTATGATATCAGCGCCGACTTGCGGGTGTTTCTTAATCTCTCCAAACTCCTTGGAAGTAAGCTTCCCTTTTTTTAGGAGTATCTTTTCACTTATACCTATCTTTCCTAAATCATGGAGCATCGAGGCCTGTTTAATAAGTTCGATCTCCTCCTTCCCAAGCACCAACTCACGTGCGATCTCCGTGGCATAATGCACCGTATTCTCCACATGAGAACCGGTATAGCGATCCTTTAATTCGATAGTTTTGGCGAACGCAAGAATCGATTCAACAAGCCCTTCGTTTGCTCTTTTGGTCAACTTATGTATCTTAGCCTTAAGGGTCTTCACATCCTGCCGTTCAAGGATCTGTTTACCTGCAGGAGCTTTCCTTTGCATAACATCTTCGAAAGAATAGACTCTATTTCCCCCTCGTTCTTTCGCCTTATCCAGGATGCGATCGGCAAGTTTTATCAATTCCATTCCCGTAGCGACTTTATCTTCGGGATAGGCAACAACAGAAATACTAAGTTTTAGTTTCACATTATGTTTTTTATTACCGAAATTAAACAAATTAAGCGCATCCAGGAGCCGTTGTGCCAAAAGAAAAGTCTGCATGCGGTCGGTTCCTGAAGAAACCACCACAAATTCTTCTCCTCCAAAACGGCTGACAATATCATATTTCCTTAACATCCTCTTTAGCTCTTTTGCGAATTGCTTTAAAACCAAATCACCAAAAGCAATGCCATACACCTCATTAATAGACTTAAAATAATCGATATCGACTAAAATGACCGCCAGAGAGTGCGCATAGCGCCGGGCACGATAAAACTCCGCCTCCATGACTTCTTCAAGATAACGGTGATTATAGAGCCCCGTAAGGGCGTCCTTTAAGGAGAGCTGTTTGAGCCTCTTATTGGTCTTATGCAATTCCTTATTCACATTCTCTAATTTATGTTCCACACTTAACTTCTCGGTAATATCCCTGACATACTCAATGACTCCCCACATTTTTCCCGTCTCAGAATCAATCAGAGGGAAACTGTGAAGGTCGATCCACCCGGTAATCTTCCCCCCTGGGCCTCGCCGCGGTACAATCTCATTGGCAGATTTTCCATTTGTTAAAGTATGTTTCGTAGGGCAAATCGTACAAGGGGAATGGTGGCTATGATACGCCTGGAAACATTTTTTACCTACCAAAGGCATCGCATGGGCATACCACTGTTCCATTTCAGAATTCACACGGATTATATTCAAATCTTTATCAAGGATACTGATGCCGTCTTTGATACTGGAAAAGACGTTAGAAAGAAATCGTTCCCCTTCCCGCAAAGCTTCTACCGTATGTTTTAATTCACTGACATCTCTGCCCACTGCTTGAATTTCTACAAGCTCCCCATTATCATTCAGTATTGGGCGATTAGTCCATTGCTGCCAATATACGTTGTGGTCATGCCCAACCACTCGATGTTCATGGGTAAATTCCTTATGTTCAGTCTTGAGCTTTTCGATATTCTCTATTACTCTCGATTTATCCGTTTCAGGAATAAAAGGCATAAAACTCGTTCCCACTAATTCTTCGGCAGCCTTACCGAAACAACGACAGTAGGCGTCGTTTACAAAGGTAATCTCCCCACTGGGCAAAAAGCGGCAGATCAATTCGGTCTGATCTTGCACTATTGCCCGATAACGCGACTCGCTTTCCCGAAGCATTTCTTCGATACAGCGACGCTCGATGATTTCATTATGCAACTCTTCGTTAAGTTTGCTTAATTCGGCGGTACGCACTTTTACCCGTAGAGATAACTCGGCATGGGCTTGGCGCAAACGTTCCTCGGTTTGTTTCCGCTCGGTAATATCTCGGGCAATACCTGTAGTTCCGACGATCTCTTTTTGATCATTGTAAATTGGGGTTTTGATCGTCTCTATCCACTTAATCTTTTCCTCTTTATCGGTGAGCGGCTCTTCGACACGCTTGCGTTTTCCTGACTCCATGACCGCTCGGTCATCTCTGCGGTAACGTTCAGCTAGATGAAGAGGCCAGATATCCAGATCTGTCTTTCCCGTCAAGTCTTTTGGATTCACTCCGCAGGCCTTTCCAAAGGCATCGTTGACCGAGATAAACCTGCTCCCTTTATCCTTCAGCCACGCGATATCAGGAATATTATTGAGAATCGCTTCTTGCTGAAGCTCAACAATACGCAGTTCTTCAGAAAGCCTCCGATACACTTTCTCTTGCTCCTGAAACTGGCTTAGCGCGGTCTGAAGTTTTATTATCTC
>JAHISH010000100.1 GCA_018818365.1 Candidatus Omnitrophota bacterium
AAGAAAGGGAGCGCGGTTTGAAACTTTAATTAAGAATATCAATACGCTAAATTCTTATAGGAAAAAATCTTTAGTTAAGATTATTACCTGTATAAACGCGGTGATTATGCGTTCAAACTATCGCCGGTTAGAAGAATTTTTTGATTTTGCCCATGAGTACGGATTTGACCAGATGCAGCTTTCTTGTCTTCAAACGACTGCCGATAATGAGAATATATTCTATCACCGTGATGAAGAGGCTTTGCGCTTTATTGAGGAATCCGCTGAGGCCTTAATAAAGAAAGCAGCGCAGTACCAGATCATGTTTCATAACTGTCTTCCGGTAGGAAGACAGTACAAAGATTATATCCCCCAGGATTGCCGGAAGCTGGGGAAGAATCCTAGTGAGGTTACCGGAGAGGAAGATGCCCTTTGTTATCTCCCATGGCATTATTTATTCATTCATTTTGGCGGGAAGGTGTATCCCCATTGTCTTTGTAAGAATAGCGTGGGTACTATTCTTGAGGAATCATTATTAGAGATTTGGAATAATGTCCCTATGCAATCATACCGGAAGAAGATATTAGAAGGTGATGCCTCCGGCCTTTGTCAAGAAAACTGCATTTCCGGGGATATTCCCCGCGGGATACTGGTAGGGCATTTTCGGAATCTAACCTATACACACGCAGCGCAGGATAAAAATGGATAAGTTTATTAAGAATAGAGAGTGTAACCAGGAAGAAATACGGCAGAAGAAAACCGTATTGGACTCTTATATGCAGAGCCTGATTGTTACTTTATCCAGCCGTTGTAACCTCGATTGTATTATGTGCGAGGTGCGCAGGTCTAAATGGGATATCCCTGAAAAGACCCTTCATGAGGTAATCGAGTTGTTCCCTTACTTAGAACGGATTATTTGGCAGGGAGGGGAGCCGTTCTTATTGCCGTATTTCTCCGATATTTTTGATAAGGCGGCAAAGTTTAAAAATTTAAAACAGACCATTGTCACTAACGGGCTTTTGATCACAGAAGAATGGGCGGAAAAGTTAGCCAGAAATTTTGTGGAGCTTACGTTTTCGATCGACGGATTGAATCAGGAAGTATACGAGCGCATACGCGAACGCGCAAGTTTTTCCCAATTAATGAAGGGGGTCGCCATAATGCGTGCCTCCCGTAGAAAATTTAATTTTCCGGGCATGAGTCTTCGCCTGCATACGGTGATCATGCGTTCGAATTACCGGGATATCGAAGGGTTTATCGAGTTTGCCCATGAGAACGGTTTTGACGCCATACATTTTATCGCGATGTTAGGGAATCAAAGCCCGCAGGAGAATATCTTTTACCCTGAAGACCGGGAGGCGTTGGATTTTTTGGAGGGAATACGGCAGCATCTTGATGCAAAAGCCAAGAGTTATGGCATCGAACTTTTGAACGCTCTTCCTCGCCGGAAAAGGCAGGAATGCAACGGTTGCCCGCCGGATTCTGGCAAGGAGGAGGTTTCTCTGCCGCAGGAGATGGTGTTGGATTGCCTGATGCCGTGGCAGCAGTTGAATATCGATCCCGGCGGAGAAGTACGGCCAGGGTGTCTTTGCCTTAAGAGCGTGGGGAGTGTCTTTACACAGAGTCTCAAGGAATTATGGAATAGCCCGCGTACGCAGGAATACCGTAGGAAACTACTCGACCGTGACGTTGTCTCTATTTGTCAAACGAACTGTCTATCGGTACAACAGCAAGAATCAAGGAAGAAAAAATAATATGGCATTACCGTTGCCGCTCTCAAAAGAAGCTGACGATCATTTCAAGCTGGGACAGAACTACGAGGAGCTACATCGTTTTGATGAGGCGATCGCGGAGTATACTACTTCGTTAGCGATCGAGTTTCGCCGGGATGTGCTCATCCGGCTCATCCAGGTGTGCCGCGGTACGGGAAGAAGGGAGCTGTTGGAGAAGACTGCCGCGCGCGCCCTCGCGACGACTCCGGAACAGGATGTTTTCTTGCGCAATATCATCTTGAACGAGCAGGAGATGGCACAGGGAAAGATTGTCCTTGAAAGTAAGATCAGGAGTTTCACCATTACCCTGACTAACCGCTGTAACCTGGCATGTAAGGCCTGTGAGGCGCGGCAGTACCAGTGGGATATTCCCCGCAAGACCATCGATGAGATCATCGAATATTTGCCGTATCTGGAGTATATCATGTGGCAGGGGGGGGAAGTATTTCTTATGGATTATTTTGGGAAGATATTAGAGCAGACCAAAAGATTCCCGCAGATAAAGCAGCTGATCGTGACCAATGCCATGCTCCTTTCTCAGGATCTTATCGAGGAGCTGGTGGCGCAGCCGGATATGGTGCTTGCCCTTTCGGTGGACGGGACTACTAAGGAGATCTATGAAGATATACGGTGCGGGGCAAAGTTTGAGAAGCTTATTTCCGTTATCGAGACGATAAATCGGCTGCGCCGTGCACACGGCTCTTTGCTTCGCCTGCATCTCAATGTTACCGTGATGCGGTCGAATTTCTTTCAGCTTGTTGATTTCATCGAGTTTGCCAGGGGCTATGGTTTCTATTCGGTGCTGTTAAGGCCCGTGCAGGGGAATTCCGATAATCTTGAGAATATATTCCGGCGTAAGGACAAAGATGCCCTGGCGCATATTGAGCGTGTGATCGATGAAGTGACCGTACGGGCGAAGAGCTACGATATTATTTTGGATAACCGTTTACCCAGGGTATCCCCTGCGCATTCCGTTGATACCGTACCGGTTTCCTCGGGGTCGGGAGAGAAGCCTGCGCAAGATACCCGGATGCTTTGTTACGCTCCCTGGCAGCGGATGTATATTAGTTGGGGGGGGAACGTGTATCCTGATTGTATGTGCAATTGGCCTCTCGATAAGGGGATCGCCAATGTGGATAGAGAGTCGATCCACGATGTCTGGAATGGCGAAGGGATGCAGACGTATCGTCGCAGGCTTCTGAAGGGGGATTACGCCGGAATGTGTACGCAAGACTGCGTGGAGGGAAGAGTTCCGCAGCGCTATCTCTTTCTTAATAAATAACGATGGAAACTATTTTGTCTAAAGAGAATATAGGGTGTAATGAGCAGGAAATAGCACGCGGAGAAACAGTGTTAGCGTCAAAGCCGCGTAAGCTTAATATCGCCCTTACGACCGCCTGCAATATTTCCTGCATTATGTGCGAAGCTAAGAAAATCTCTTGGCAGGTCCCGGAGAAGACCATTAAAGAGGTTATGGCGTTTTTTCCATATGTAGAGAGGGTGATCTGGCAAGGGGGAGAAGTATTCTTATACCCACCGTTTAAAGAGGTCTTACAGGAGGCTGCGCGTTTTCCTCAGATAACCCATGAGATTACGACAAATGCGCATATGTTGAACGAGGAATGGATCAAGCTTCTGGGCCGTATGAACCTCGACATTAATATTTCAGTCGATGCCTTTTCTAAGGATGTCTACGATTATATAAGGAAAGGAAGCAGGTTTGAAGAACTTCTGCGGATATTGGGCCTATTGCATCAAGCCCGCAAAGAAAATAAACAGAACGTAGCCGTGCTTATCTTCACGGTGATCAAATCTAACTATAAAGAGCTTCCGCAGGTGGTAGAGTTTGCCAAGCGGTATCACTTTGACCGGATTATCGTCCAGCCGGTCAAGGGCAACTATGATAATGAAGAGAACATTTTTTACCGCAATAACAGCGAGGCGTTGGCATATATTGGCCGGATCAAGCCTCTGCTTAAAGAACAGGCAAAGGCTGCAGGGATCGATCTGTTCGAATGGCTCCCTACTGCCCTGACGTCAAGCGTTTCTTTAGATGCGCCTTCCGGTAAGCCCGCGGCGAGCCCGGTTCCTGGCCGCAAGGAGATATTTTGCTATGCTCCCTGGCAGCAGCTGTTTATTGAATGGGGAGGGAAAGTCTATCCTCATTGCCTTTGTGTCGCAGATGGAGAAAATACTGATCGTGTAATAGGAAACGTCTTGGAGGAGCCACTTATCCAGATATGGAACAGCCCTAAGGCTCAGGAGTTTCGCAGGAGAATGGCCAGTGGCGATATCCATACGTTATGCAATAATGAGTGTCTTTCGGGCCGTATTGCCGCTAACCTGCGTAATATCCCTTTTACGCCAAAGGAGAATATGGCGGCTCGACCTTCAGGGCTATTCTATGATATCCTCTTGGGGATAGAAAAGGGGAAACAGGCATCGCGTGCGGGAAAGTTCGAAGAGGCGATAGCTGAGTTCAAGCATATTATAGATCTTGAGCCCGGCTACCAGGAAGCGCAGTTTGAGATGGGGAAGGCTTATTATTTACAGGGGCGTCTGGGGGAGTCAGCCGATGTCCTTGAGCGCCTGATGGCAAAGAATCCTTCATGTGGAGATGCCGGCCTTCTTTTAGCCAAGATGTATAAAACACAACGCCGGTTCAGCGACGCACTTGTCCAACTAAAACCACTGTTGCAGGATGTTTCTTTACGGGAGGAGTCCGCGCAGGAAGTGCGGGATATCTATCCACATCTTGTCCAGGAGCTTAAAGAGCTTAATAACCAGGGTTGTTACTCTCAGGTCGTACAGAAGGTGAAGGAATTGCGGGGGATTATCCCTGAGGATGATATCTTTTATCGGAATAAGCTCTTAAGTGAAGAAGAGATCGCCCGCCATACCCTGGTAGTTGAAGCGAAAATGCGTAATCTCATCGTGACCCTCTCGACTACGTGCAACTTAAACTGTGTGATGTGTGAAGAGAGAAGAATACGCTGGGATATTCCCCGGCATATCCTGGAAGAGGTGATTTCGTATTTTCCCTACCTGGAAAGAGTTGTGTGGCAGGGGGGAGAGGCCTTTACCGTCCCCTATTTTGATGAATTACTGGAAAAGGCGGCAGCGTTCCCCTATCTTCGGCAGGTGATTACCACCAACGGCCTCTTGATCGACGATAAACGCGCAGAGCGATTAGTGAAAAGCAACGTGGACTTAACCTTCTCCATTGACGGGATTACCAAAGATATATACGAGAAAGTGCGCCAGGGCGCGAATTTCGAACTTTTAATGCGCAATCTTGCGACTTTTAATGTTATGCGCAAAAAATACCAGAATCAACTCCTTAATACCAATTTGCATGTGGTAATCATGAAATCCAACTATCATCAGCTTGAGGAATTTATTGATTTTGCCAAGGACCACGAATTCCGGCTTGTGGCATTCTTGCCGATCGGCGGGAATTATCAGAATCCGGAGAATATCTTCCATTCCCGCGATGAGGCCGCGCTTAAATTCTTGACGGAGCGGATTCCTCGCGCGGAAGAGAAAGCTAAACGATACGGCATTATGCTGGAGAACCGTCTGCCTAAGTTGAGCGTGGAATCTGTAGGCCAGGAAACGACAGGTACTGCGCAGGGTTCTTGTACGGCTGAAAGCGATAGACGGCTGCTCTGTCACTTGCCGTGGCTTCAGCTGTACATCGATTACGACGGGACGATACGTCCGGATTGTGTCTGCAGGGCAGAGATACCGATCGGCAATACCTCTTGCGATACGCTTAAAGAAGTCTGGAATAATCAGAAGATGCAGGAGTACCGCAGGAAGATCATTGAAGATCGTTGCGAAGAAATATGCAACCCGGAGTGTACTAAAAAGCAGGTTTCGGAACGCTATCTGAAGTTTTCGTAACCACTATGATGACGCAGGAATCCCAATTCCTTGAGAATAAACGGTTAAATAAACAGGAGATCGCAGAAGG
>JAHISH010000101.1 GCA_018818365.1 Candidatus Omnitrophota bacterium
AACAAAATCTTTGAAATCAATTCGAGAACAATCGGATTAAGACGCCGGAAGATTTCTTCTTATACTATTATAGTGGATGCGCTTTTCGGGATAGGGTTAAAGGCAGATGTGCTGGGGGTGTACGCCCGATTGGTTTCTCTTATCAATGCGTCGCGCGCCTATATAGTTTCGATAGATATCCCGTCAGGGCTTGAAGCGACCACGGGGAAGGTTCTGGGGGTTTGTGTGAACGCAGATAAAACCGTTACCTTTGTTGCGAAGAAACGCGGAATGGTCTTAGGGGAAGGCCCGCGTTATTGCGGCAAGATTACGGTTAAGGGGTTAGGGGTACGTGTATAGTGAACACCACGAAAGCCGATAGAGGATATTCAGAGAAATTACGTAGCGGGGTCTGTTCGGTTTTAAAAGCCGCACCCTTCTTGCTGGTTGCGTTCTGTTTAGCATACTTGCTGAATATGCGTGGTGAAAATGCGGTGTTAAAAAAGGTCATCGAACGGCTGAGCGCAGATTCTCGTATTGCCGAGGTAGTAGTGACTGATGTCAGGAGTATCCCCCATGAGAAAAAGAGTTATACTACCATAAAGTTTCTGGAGTATGACACGCGTGGCAGGTCGCTTCCCGCACAATATTTCACTTTCACATCGGATATCATTCAATTTCAATCTTTAGTGATCAGGTTTGACGATTTTTATATAAGGAATGGGCATCCTTTGAAGGGCAAGAGCGCATATCTTTTTATGAAGGCCTTTGCGTTGCAGGGGCGTGAGGCTGAGGTCTTTGAGATTAATGAGGTTAATCAGGTCCCTTCGGGATACCGTAGCGCAGGAAAGACTACCATATTCGAGAAAAATCTCTGGCAGCGGTTTTGGCGCTATGCGTTAGATCCCCAGAAAGCTGCTCGCGCAGGGATAAAGAATGCGCAGATAGAGGCTCCGGGCACAAAATTCATCCCTGGGCTTTTGTATACTATAAGAATCGAACACGATGGGGGAATGCGGGTGGATGCGAGCCCTTTACCGCAGATTCTCAAAAAGGTGAAACGATAACGGATATTTTCTTGTGTGGCCTTGAAAAATCATCCGCTATCGTGTATACTTAGAACGTACTACGCTTCTCGCCACGGAAAGGCAAATGAGATATTTGTCTGGACGTGGTTTTTTTATCGGTACTATAAGGAGAGAGCATGTTTAACCGGCATTGGGGCCAGGATCGTAGGCGTTATCAGCGTTTAAATCTTAATCTTATCGTCTGGTATAAGGTAGTATGCCCCGATTCGTTGCGCAGTATGCTCGGAGAGAAGGAAAAAGAAGTACTTACCATTGATATCGGGCCTCTCGGTATGGCGTTTATGTGCCGCTACCACCTTCCCTCTTATTCGACGCTTCTTTTGAAGTTTATTGTGTTTAGTGCCCATGCCGGTTCTTATAGTCATTTGGCTATTCCTTTGGAATTGCAAGGAGTGGTCCGTTCATCTCTTCCGAGTGAAGATAATGAATACAGAATCGGAATCTGCTTCAAAGATATCCCTACCGAAAAACAACTCCAGCTTGCGCGATTCGTAGAAGAAAGTCTTCGTCCCTGTATTTAATCCCTTAAAAGAAAACCCCGAGTGCAAATCGGGGTTTTGTCGAAGAAAAAAGAAGCTTTATTGTGTGCTTCTCGCCTATAGTGCTTCTTCTCTCTCGCTTTTTCGAAAATATCCGTTCTATTTGAAGTATGTACCATCTTCGGCCAAGTTACAAGGCTAAAATAGGTAGTTTAAGAAAGCGTTTCCAATTTGCCCTATCGCGGGTGAACTTTATATTTTCGCGGCCTGGAAAGCGCGCCCGTATACATTGGCGGCAATCCCCCATGCGTGCCATCGGGGTAGACGAATTTGTTGATTGGGGAGAGGTTTTGCGGTACAATGCCTCCATAATTCGAAAGGAGATTGCAATGGACGTAAAAGTTGACCGATGTAGCGATGAACAGTTGAAGAAGAAAGATGTTTTTAGTTGGCCGGTATGGAGTAAGGAGGTATCGCGATTTGATTGGCATTATGATGATATCGAAGAGTGCTATTTTCTTGAAGGAGAAGTCGTCCTTGAAACCAAAGACGGCCAAACGATACAATTCGGAAAAGGTGATTTTGTGACTTTCACGAAAGGATTGTCCTGTACCTGGGATATCAAGAAACCGGTAAAGAAACACTATAATTTCCGCTAATATGCGCTACACAAAAGGGTCTATCGGCAGAGTGTTTGTGGCGAAGTTTGACGATGGCGATGTATTCTTAGAGAAACTCACCGGTCTTGCAAAGAAGGAAACGATTAAGGTTGCCACCATTATCTTCTTAGGCGCTTTCAAAAAAGGGGATTTGGTTACGGGACCGAAGAAACCGGTGATTCCGCCACTGCCGAATAAGGTGACTTTTAAAAATGGGTGGGAGGTTATGGGGATAGGGACCATTTTTACTAATCGTCAGGGGCCTCAGATACATATACACAGTGCGATGGGCAAGAATCGTGCCACCCTTATTGGATGTATCCGCGGAGAATCCAAAGTATTTTTGGTCATTGAAGCTATAATCTTTGAATTAAAAGGTGTCAGAGCGACAAAAGCGATTGATTCTAAAACAAGATTAAATCTACTCAAGATTCTATAGGTACCCACAAGGAGTATTTTTATGTCAGGAATACGGTTTGATTTTAATAATATGTTCAGCACTGCAGTGGGGAATATGCATGGAGTGAAAGAGTCACAGATCAGGGAGAGTGCCCGGAAAGCGAAAGAGGCATTGGCTCATCTTATCCGTATTGTAACAGATAAGGATGCAAGAATCAGGCTGGCGTTAGAGTGGACACAGCTGCCGTTTCAAAATAAATCCACTATTGGTGATATTCAGCGGTTAGGGAAGGAGATCGCGCAAAAATACGAAAATGTTATCTTTTTAGGTATTGGTGGTTCATATCTGGGATTAAAAGCTGCCCAGGATGCGCTCGCGATGCCTTATGCAAATGAATTTGCAAAAAAAAGTATCCCTCGGATTTATTTTGAAGGGAACAATCTTGACCCGGATACTTTGAGTGTGCTTTTGAAAAACCTGAACCCGCGGAAAACGTTGGTAGTGGTTATCTCTAAATCCGGAGAGACTACCGAAACCAAGCTTGCGTTTATAGTGGTCGAAGATTGGTTGAAGAAGGCGACAGGAAAGAATTACGGCCGGCAGATCTTCGCGATTACTGATCCTGAGTCAGGAAGCTTGCGTAAGAAAGTCATCGCAGAACAGAAAAAAGACGTTTTAAGTTTCAAAAGCCTTCCGTTGTTAAAAGGGGTTGGCGGACGGTTCTCAGAGTTCAATATGGGCTTATTGCATCTGGCAGTTATCGGGGTTAAGATTCAGGAGGTCTTGCGGGGCGCAGAAGAGATGAGTGCGCGTTGTCAGCAGAAAGATTTATACAAAAATCCTGCGCTCTTGTATGCGGTTCTGCATACGATCCTTTACCGTAAAAAAGGAAAGTCTATTGCGATCCTCATGCCTTTTTCTGAAACTCTTAAATCGACGGCAGATTGGTATGTGCAGCTGTTGGCGGAGAGTCTGGGGAAGAAATTTGCGCGTAAGATCATCGTCGATTCTGGCGGGAGCCAGCGTTGGGTGCGCAATACTGAGCGGACGGTTAATATCGGAAGGACCCCGATTTCTGCGCGGGGGACCAATGACCTGCATTCCATTCAACAGAATAATATCGAGGGAGAGAATAATAAAGTCATTACTTTTGTAAGAGTCGACAAATGTGCGCGTGAGATTATTGTCCCCGAGGGAAATGATTTTCT
>JAHISH010000102.1 GCA_018818365.1 Candidatus Omnitrophota bacterium
AGTAATCGCGCAAGGGGTTGATATCTCCGGAGTAGCTACCGATATCCTCATTAATGTCAATCCGTTCCTCGAAGGGCATATATTAATTGTGCCGGAGCGGGCAATGAATCATAGACAGTACTTTATCCCTCAAGTGGCTTCAGTGGGATTGGGGATATTGCGGATGGTCGGATTGCGCAGTTATAAAGTTGCCTTCAATAGCATTGGGGCATTTGCGTCTATCAATCACCTGCATCTACAGGCATTAGATTATGGAAGAGAAAGAATTCCGGTAGAAAATGCGGCGCGTAGTATTCTTTTTAAGAGGAGAGGGGTTACGGTAGAAGCATTGGCAGATTGGATGGTAAGAACCGTTCTTCTCAGCAGCGATGATGAGATAATGTTGGGAAGGGAACTTCTCGCCTTTGCCTCGGTGCTTCATGCTGAGGAGCAACCTTTTAATATTATCTTCACCTATGCAGCTCCTCGTTATTACGCCTATGTGTTCCCGCGTAAATTCCAAGGCCCTAGTAAATTCGGGACAGGTGTAGCCTATCTTGAGCTGGGAGGAGAGGTTCTATTTGTGAAGCAGGAAGATAAAGGCATGGGGGAATCTCTAAAGGTTTATGAAGAGGCAATGGAATCAGCCCTTGCCGATGAGATCGCAAGAGTTGGGATATCCGATCGTGAGTTTGATAGTATCATCAAGAAGTTTAAGTCTTCTGCTTCGCCGATAGAGCAGCCAGTGGGAGCCTTAGTGAAAACATCCTCTCTGCAGGCGGTTTTATTTGACTGCGATAATACTCTGTTACATCCTGGCACGGGGTGGCAGATATTGTGGAGTTCTTTTTACTGGTGGATTGCCGGAGCCTCCCGGCATTCGGCATTCTCATGGCAATGGAATGGGCTTGTAGGTGATGCGGAAGCCGCGCAATTCCAGAGGGAACATTTTGAAGAAGGCGCCTCAATGATACAGAGCATGAATCTTTTAATAGCCCATGCGCAAGAAAAGAGAACGGTGGCATGGCAGGAAACATTAAACTTTCTTAGAGCGCAGACACTGACGCCGAGTCAGCATGAATGGGAACGCATCGTGCCGCTTGCGCAGCTTCCGGATGGCTTAGCGCGTCAGTTGGTGGCGTTGGGTATCGAATTTGTCAGAGGGCACAATTTATTAGCGGATTTCGTTGTTGAGGGGGCAGATAGATCCCTGGCAGTAGCAGGTAGGGAGAGAACGTATGTATTGAGCGCGTGTGAAAGCGAGTTGCTATCGCAGCGTATAACACGACGTTTCCCGGGAAGAGTGCGCTTCGATCATATCTTTGGAACTGACATATACACTCAAGGGTGGGGGGATAAGCGTGATATCATTGCCCGTTTACTTAAGCAGAACAAATGGAATCCTCAACGCGTGGTGATGATAGGAGATGGATTATTTGATATCAGGGCTGCGGCAGATAATGGGATAAGCGCAATAGGTTTGACCAGCGACTCTCGTCTAGCGCAAAAGATGCAGGATGTTCTTCCTTCGGTAACGATCGCCAAAAACCTAAGGGAGGCAATCGAGGGGACACTTCTGAGCACAGCTTCAGAACCGTCCCTGGGAGAAGGGGCGTCGTCGCCAGCGATATCAACGCCGGATGACCTCTCGCCGAGAGAACGTACCTCAAAAGAGATAGCGGTGCTGGAAAGAATCCACGACCTCAACGCAAGGGCCAGACGTTACCTGTATTCGCATGAGGTGGAAGAATTTGTCATCGTGGATCTTGAATTCGCCGATTTTATTCTTAATAATATGCCGTCGGAACATAAGGAACTGGCGCAAGAGGAGAGACTTTACCAGGAAATCGTGGATTTGACGGTAATGGCCCGGCAGGCCTTAATAGGAGAGCAAATCCCTTTTGCCATACATAACCCGACTGGGGAAGTGACACATACCGAAATTATCACTGTCAACCGAAAGGCCCCGGGAGTTGAGAAGCAGGTTTCCACATTTGTCACGGAGGGGCTTGGGGCAGAGATAGGCAGTATCCTTAGCTGTGCTGAGCCGTTTACCATTGATGAGCCGCCTGTTCAGATTGAATTCCTTTTGCATGAGGTGGGTAGATACGACTTACAGTCGAGAGAACGGCAGCTTACCAAGAGAGAAATCAATAAAAGTATTCCTCTTCTGCCGCCTTTCTTTATCTTTTTTGATATCAGTGCGGTGCATAGGTCACAGAACAGATTACTCGCCATCATCGAAACCAGATTCCAAAAACAGCGCGAGATAACCGAGATTACTCCTGCATTGCGGGGAGCAATTCAGCAGCAGGGTATCACGACCATAGGAGTACCATATCCCCAACGAATAACTACCATGGGGATAATATTTAAGTATGACTCTTCAGGGGGAATTGCGTATCCATTGAAATATCGCATCACGGATGTCGAAGGTGAATTGGAGGCATTGCGTAAGGTCTATGAAGAAGTAGCGGTGGGGCTTGCAGAAGAAGAGCCGCGAGCCGCAAATTACCTGCGCCAGGCTTGGCAGATAACGCAGCGCGCTTGTCCGGAAACTAAGTTTGTGCCTTTTTCCTATTTTGCCTCGGAAATAATCGTAGTCTTGAAGGAATTGCACCGTGATGAAGAAAACCGTAGTTTGGAAGCCACGATACAATCTGCTTGCAGGAAGATATCCGATACAATATATCCGTTTATGATGCCTTCAGAAATCGATATGGTCCCGCATTCTAACAAGGAAGAAGCCCTGATTAATGTATTCAGGGTAGTCCAAGAAGCACACGAGGCTGCCATCGCTGAGGCGGAAGAAAGTGGTGATGATGAACGGATGCTCGTGGAGATGCCTTTTGTGGATACGGCAAAGAGTATGGTTAAAAGTGCGCTTTTGGCATTGCGTCAATATCAGTGTTCTTCTCATGAGGCAATTTTTCGGGCTGCCCAGCCTTTGGTCTGCCAAGGGGTGGCTGCGGAATTGACGCCTATGGTCAGGATGTTCACCGATATACCTCCTGGAGTCGCCAGGAGAGCAATGAAACTCCTAGAATCTTCCGAAAGGATTATCCTGAAAGGCGCTCCGGAAAAGAATCCATTCATACTTCTCTTGCATACGGATATCGATGGTAATGAGGAGTTCAGGCAGTTACGCAGGGATTATCCTAATATGGTGGGTATGGTGGTACGTAGCGGTGCCAAACACTATGTGATTATTGCACGGCAGCACAATTTTCCTGTTCTTACCGATGTCTACACTGTTTTTGAAGGGATGCGTCTTTCTACCTGGGAAGCGTTGCAGACAGGAGATATTGGCATTATTGATACCCTTGATGAGAAAGGAATAGGGACATTACGGGTGAATCCTACTGTTGCAGAGATGAAAGCGTCAAGAGAAGCAGTGCTTTATGGCCAGGCAGAGGAACAATATGTAGAAAGCCGGCTGGGAGAACCGGTAGTGACCTTAGATGGTATAGGAGTCCCGGTCCAGGTGATCCTCGATTCTTCGGAAGACGCAAGGCGTATCAGCGAATTAGCGGTTGAAGGGATTGGTTTATTCCGCACTGAAGATGTGTATATGGAAAGGAAAAGGCTTATCACCGAAGAGGAGTGGTGTACGCTTTTCGAGGGAATTGTTACTCAAAGTAAAGTGAAATCTATCTATGTTCGCTTGGTTGACCGTAAAGTCACTGGTGAGGGAGAAGATTTGAAGGACTCCGATTCTTTTGGAGATAGTCAATATGAGGGAGCAGATTTTCTTCTTATAGACCCTATCGGCCGTGATCAGATTGCATTGGTCCAGGTGCGTGCAGCGATGCGTGTATTTATGAAGTATGGTGCTTTGGCAGTGATGTTCCCGATGATCAGCACTCTTGAACAATGGCGCAAGGCAATAGATCTTTTTGAAGAGGCGGAAGCAGGATTGCTCGCTGAAAGAAAAATCACAGAGGAATTCCTCAAAGGATTTAAGAGAGGATTAATGTATGAGACCCCCAGCGCTGTTTCCATACGGCAAAGCTTGATGCGGAATTCCGACTTCGGAAGCATTGGGACCAATGACCTGATTGCGTATACTTTGGGCCTTGACCGCGGCTCAAAGGGTACCACAGAGCATCTTATACAGCTTTCTGAAGTGACGATGCTGCAGCTTGAAGAACTTGCAGCGGGCGCTCAAATAAATTTTATGCCACTCTCCCTCTGCGGCATGCTTGCTTCGGTGCCGGGATTCCTTCTCTATGCCGCATATCTGGCAGCACAGGGGAAGCTTATCCAGCCGACCGTGGGCATCGCGCAGGTCGCCTGGGTCAAGGAATTTATCCGGCATATCAATATAGGAGAGCTTGGGAAGATCTTTGAAGGAAAGAGGGACGCAGAAAATACGATACGGTTCGTCGAAGAGTTGGAAGAAGCGGTGGCGGTGGTTCTGGGACGCCTGGAGAACGCAGTGCGCCCGACATTTACGAACCTATTATTTTCTTCCATGCCGGTTTTTATTTCGCCCGGAACGAAAGCGCTTCCTTCTGCCAGTTCCCCGATAGCGGTCAGTAGTGGTAACGGGAAAGAGAGTTTACTCAGCGAGTTGGTGCAGGAGAT